>NZ_QKSJ01000006.1:0-215655 GCF_003234135.1 Curtobacterium sp. MCPF17_018
TCCCGCGTGCTGCGCCGGTGATGAACCAAACTGTGGAGTCAGTCATGGGTGTGCCTTTCGATCGGGAACACCGCAAGTGAACGACGCCGTCACGTCCGGAAACAGACTCCGGCTACACGGTCACTGACAGGGACCCCCTGCCGGCAATCCGGTGACGTACCGTCGGGGCGTGGACATTCAGGCGGAGATTCGCGATTTCCTTACATCGCGGCGGGCCGGGCTCCTGCCGGAGCAGATTGGCCTGCCGGACTTCGGCGGACGCCGCCGAGTTGCTGGGCTGCGCCGTGAGGAAGTGGCCCTCGTCGCCGGGATCAGCACCGAGTACTACACACGCCTTGAACGGGGCAACGCGACCGGCGTCTCTGACAGCGTCCTCGACGGTGTCGCTCGTGCTCTGCTCCTCGACGACGTGGAAGCGGCTCACCTCGTTGACCTTGTTCGAGCCGCCAACGTGCCGACCCACCTTCGGCCGCGGCGCTCTGCGCAGCGATCACAACCGGGCAGCGTGAGTGCGGGGGTGCAGCAGATTGTGGACGGCATGACGGGCATGCCGGTGGTCGTGCAGAACACCACGCTCGACGTGGTCGCGTCGAACCCGCTGGGGCGTGCGTTCTACCTCGACCTGTTCGGTACTCCGAGCCGGCCGGTGAACTTCGGCCGGTACATCTTCCTCGACCCTCGCTCGCGCGTCTTCTACCGCGACTGGGACAGCGTCGCTGAGCAGAGCGTCGCGGTGCTCCGCACTGAGGCGGCCCGTGCCCCGGCGGACCGTGCACTCGCTGCCCTTGTCGGGGAGCTGTCACTGGCAAGCGAGGCGTTCCGCACGCTCTGGGCCAGTCACACCGTGCGGGAGCACCGTGCGGGGGAGAAGCTCGTGCACCACCCGATCGTCGGAGACCTCGACCTGACGTTCGAGTCACTGGACGTCAGCTCTCGAAGCGGGCTCGCCCTGATTACCTACATCGCAGTTTCGGGATCGCCCTCCGACGACAGCCTGCAACTCCTTGCGCACTGGGCTGCGACGAAGGACGCCGCGAGCGTGAAGGAACCCCGAACGACCGAACCATGAGTCGCCTCGTCGTGCCCATCGAAAGGACCCACCCGTGAAGTACACCCGTCTCGGCAACTCCGGACTGAAGGTCAGCAGCATCGCGCTCGGCTGCATGAGCTTCGGCGATCCCGCCAGCGGCCACCTGCAGTGGTCCCTCCCCAAGGACGACGCGCTGCCCTACTTCCGGCAGGCACTCGACCTCGGCATCACCTTCTGGGACACCGCCAACGTCTACTCCTACGGCGATTCCGAACGCATTGTCGGTGAAGCGATCCGCCAGTTCGCCAACCGGGACGAGATCGTCCTGGCAACCAAGGCGCACTTCTCCGACAAGCCAGGCAACGGGCCGGGCCTGCACGTCGCCGGCCTGTCGCGGAAGGCGATCATGCAGCAGATCGACGCGTCCCTGACCCGGCTCGGCACCGACTACGTCGACCTGTACCAGATTCACCGCTTCGACCCGGAGACCCCGATCGAGGAGACGATGGAAGCGCTCCACGACGTCGTCAAGGCCGGTAAGGCCCGCTACATCGGCGCATCCGCGATGTGGACGTGGCAGTTCGCCAACATGCAGCACGCCGCGGACCTGCACGGATGGACCCGGTTCGTGTCCATGCAGGACCAGTACTCCCTGCTGTACCGGGAAGAAGAGCGTGAGATGTTCGGTCTCCTCGCCGACCAGGGCGTCGGCAGCATCCCCTACAGCCCCCTCGCCAAGGGCCGCGTCGCCCGCCCCGCCGGTGAACAGACCAAGCGATCCTCCGACGACCCGGTCGGCAACAGCTTCTTCGCCGACACCGAGCGCGACCGGCCCGTCATCGACGCCGTGCAGCACATCGCCGAAGCACGGAACGTCCCGATGGCGCAGATCGCGATGGCATGGGTCCTCAACAACCCGGTCGTGAGCGCACCCATCATCGGCGCCACAAAGCCACACCACCTCGACGACGCTGCCGCAGCCGTCGACATCGACCTCACTGCGGACGAGGTCACCGCACTCGAGGAGCACTACCAGGTGCGCCCCGCTGGCGGCTTCTGAACGACTACATGCGAGACGACTCGCACGCCAACCACGGCGACAGAGCACCGGCTGACGATCCTCATGCCAGGTCCGACACATCAGAAGGCCCCCACCGTAATGTGGTCGGGGCCTTCTGCTATCCAGAGGACGGACGTGGGTGGAACGCAGGGCTGTTAGCCGACTGATGCCGAGCTAAGTTCGTCCGCTTCTTCGCCGTTAAGCTCACCGACAAGCTCGGCGATCTTCTCCGCGATGACCGCCAATGGGTCTTCCTTCGTACTCAACCCACCACGGGAAGCGAGCATCGGGCTCACCTGGTCCAACTCCTCGAAGGACACCCCATGCAGCACGGGCACCAACAGGCTCCGGCGCAGCAGTGCGCTGAGTTCGCTGCTTGCTACGCTGCGGTCGGTACGAAGCTTGTCGAGCATCGCCGGCGTCACGAGCACGATTCCGATGCGCGAGGTCGCAAGCCCCTTGTCGATGGCTACCCGCATGTCGGTGCCGAGCTTCAGTGTGACCTCGCTGAACCAGACCGACACCTCCTCGCCGCTGAGCAAGTCGTAGAGGTCCTTCGCGTCCGCCTGCCGATCCGGCCACGCGTGGCAGAGAAACACGTCATGAACCTGCGTGCGAGTCGCAACTGCTGCACGGACTGGCTCCAGATCGCGCACTTCCTGTGCCGTGTACGAGACGGAAGACGTACTCGGCTGCCAAGACGGCCGAGCAGTACGCCGGCCCCCTCCCCCGCCGCCGCTGCCGCGACTGATGCCGGCGCTGCTCCGCACTGGAACGGCTGGAGCAGGGAAGGGAGGGTAAGGGCGTGGCGGCGAGTAGCTGTACCGTCCGCGACGGCCGCAGGACGGGCATGCAGCTGCGGCTGCTGAGGACCGGTGACCCCGTACGGGCGCAGTGCAGTAAGACATGCGGCTGATCGTATCCACAGCCACCGACGTGCTTAAGCCGCCCCAGCCGTCCCGCTAGCCGATCGTTCACGGACAGCACACTGCCTCATCGATCGGCTCCAGCGGTAACCCGCGCTGGTCCCCTCAGTCCATCGAGCACCACACGAAGGACAAGCGATTCCTTCGAGGGATGAAGGGACGCCGGGGAGCTGCGGGTCGAATGTGCGATGCCGCAGAGCAGCATCAGGACCTCGCCCGCTCCGACGTCCTTCCGGATCGCACCCTCGTCCCGGGCCCGGTCCAGTAGCACCTTGAGACTCGCTATGAGGGAGTCCCGCAGCTCGGCCGTCCGGGCAGACGCCGGCACCGGGCGAGCGGTGACCCGCTCGAAGAGCGGATCTTCGACGAGCAGCGTGAAGTGCGTCGTCAGGACGTGCTCGAGCTGCCCAGGCTCAGCATCCCGAAGGATGACCCCGAGGGCTTCGAAGCGCTCCCAGACCAGCGCCTCCTCCAACTCACCGACCGTCGCGAAGTGCCGGTAGACGGTCGCCACACCGACATCGGCCGCGCGGGCGACCGCGTTGAGCCCGGGGAGCTCCCCGTCCACGATGAGCTGCCGGGCGGCCTCCTCGATGCGTTCGCGGTTCCGCGCCACGTCTCGACGGACAACATCCATGCCTCAATCCTAGACGGACAGGAGATCCGAACGGATAGGATATCCGAGCGGATGCAGTATCCGCCCGATCCGAACGGACTGACATGAACGACTCCTCCCGCCCCCTCGCTGTCGTCACCGGGGCCAGCTCCGGCATCGGCGAACAGTTCGCCCATCGCTACGCACGAGAAGGACACGACCTCGTGCTCGTCGCTCGGTCCGGCACCGCCCTCCGCGCCCTGGCAGACGAGATCAGCGCCCGCTACAGCGTGGACGCGGTGGCCCACGTCGCTGACCTCACGAAGCCCACGGACGTCGCGACTCTCGTCACCGCCCTCGAGTCCGGCCTCCCGCGACTCGACCACCTCGTGAACTCAGCCGGCGTCGCACCCGAGGGCGACCTCACGGACACCGATGAGGCAGCCCTGCGGCAAGCCATCGACCTCAACGTCACGGCCCTCACACTCCTCACCCAGGCCGCCATCATCCGGATGCGTGCACAGGGGACGGGCACGATCATCAACATCGGCAGCGCCGCCGGCTACCAACCCATGCCGCACTTCGCGGCGTACTCGGCCACGAAGTCCTACGTGATCAACCTCACCGAGGCACTGTCCGAGGAGAACCGACGATTCGGGCTGCGGATCTTCGCCGTCTCGCCGGGAGACACGGACACGGGTATGGGATCCAACCCGTCGACGAACAAGCGCCGACCCGAGCAGGTTGTCGACACCGCCTGGCGCGCCATGGCCGGCGCAGCCCCCTCCGTGGTCGACGGCACCGCGAACACCATCCTCGCGATGCTGTCATCCCGAGTCTTCCCGAAGCGGTTCGGGCTCCGTACCGCCGAACGCATGATGCGCCGCATGATCTAACGCCCCCGCCCCTTCCGCCGCCTCAATAGCCGGTTGGCTACCGAGACGGGTCGGATCGGTCTTGAATCTGACCAGGGTGTGAGAACTCCGAGCTGTCCGACAGCCGACGTCTTCCGAGGCAGTGTCGGGCGGTACACGTCTTACTTGCAAGGCAAGTCTGGTGACGATCAGCCGCCCGGGAAGGGTCGCGTTCAGCGTGCGCCCCCTGCGCACCCTTCCTGTGCCGCGTTCTAATGCGTGGAGGGCTCCTGCTCGACCTCGCGGCGGCCGTCCTCGGACCACAGCGTGTGGAACGTGCCCTCCTTGTCGATGCGCTGGTACGTGTGTGCGCCGAAGAAGTCGCGCTGGCCCTGGATCAGTGCGGCGGGCAGGCGCTCGGAGGCCAGCGAGTCGAAGTAGGACAGCGCGGAGGAGAACCCGGGGGCCGGGACACCCGACGCAGCCGCGATGCCCACGATGCGACGCCACGCGGCTTCGCCTTCGGCGACGGCGTTCGCGAAGTACGGGTCCACCAGGAGCGACTCGAGCTCCGGGTTCTCGTCATACGCCTCGACGATGCGGTTGAGGAACTGTGCGCGGATGATGCAGCCGCCACGCCAGATCTTGGCCATGTCGCCGAGGTTGATGTCCCAGCCGTACTCCTTGGCTCCGGCGATGATGAGGTCGAAGCCCTGCGCGTACGCGACGACCTTCGACGCGTAGAGCGCGGCGCGGACGTCGTCGGCGAACGTGTCCGGCACCTGGGCGATGTCCGGCCGCTTCGTCACGGACTTCTGGACCGCCGCGCGCTGGGACGCCCGCGAGGACACCGCTCGGGCGAACACGGCCTCGCCGATGCCGGAGACCGGGACACCGAGCCCGACCGCGTTCTGCACGGTCCAGACGCCGGTGCCCTTCGATCCGGCGGCATCCCGGATGACGTCCACGAGCGGCTTGCCGGTGTCGGCGTCCTGCTGCTTCAGGATCTCGCCGGTGATCTCGATCAGGTACGACTCCAGGTCGCCCTTGTTCCACTCGTCGAACACCTTCACGAGGTCCTCGACGCTGTAGCCGCCGACGCGACGGAGCAGGTCGTAGGACTCGGCGATGAGCTGCATGTCGGCGTACTCGATGCCGTTGTGCACCATCTTCACGAAGTGCCCGGCGCCGTCGGTGCCGACGTGGACCACGCACGGCTCACCCTCGGCGACGGCCGCGATCGACGTCAGGATCGGCCCGAGGGTCTCCCAGGCCTCGTCCGACCCGCCGGGCATGATCGACGGCCCGTGCAGTGCGCCCTCTTCGCCGCCGGAGATGCCGGTGCCGACGAAGTTGATGCCCTTCTCACGCAGGTCGTGCTCGCGCCGGATGGTGTCGTGGAAGTTCGCGTTGCCGCCGTCGACGATGATGTCGCCCGGTTCGAACCGCTCCGCGAGCTGCGAGATGACGGCGTCCGTGCCCTTCCCGGCCTGGACCATGATGATCGCGGTCCGCGGCTTCGACAGCGACGCCACGAACCCGTCGATGTCCTTGGACGCGATGAAGCCCATGTCCCCGTGCTCCTGCATGAGGTCCTCGGTCCGGGCGTAGGTGCGGTTGTAGACGGCGACGGTGTTCCCCTCACGTGACGCGAGGTTCCGCGCCAGGTTCGAACCCATCACCGCAAGGCCGATGACCCCGATGTTCGCCTGTTCGACAGTGGACATGATGTCTCTCTTTCGTTTTTGCTGGCGCGCAGGACGCGCGATTACGAGTGGTTCGGTGGGTAGTGGTGCCGGACGGCCGCGCGGCCACCCATCGAGTGGAGACGACTTCTCTGGCGTGCACGCGTCGGGACACGTGGCCGTTCGGAGTTACGTCAGGACAGGGTGACGACGACCTTGCCGCTGCCGCTCTCAGCGGCGGTGTGCGCGGCAGCGATGTCAGCCAGGCCGAACTCGCGGTCGACGCGCGGCGTCCAGCCGCCAGCGGCTCCGAGGTCCGCGCCCTGTCGGAGGAGGCCGGACTCGTTGCGGGCATTCGCCTGCAGGGTGCCGTACTGCGTGGCGCCCTGGTGGTCGACGACGGTCACGACGCGAGAAGCGTTGCCGACGATTGCGACGAGGTCGCCCAGCGAGTTCGAAGGGGCGGAGTGCACTGCGGCGTCGACGCCGTGCGGTGCGAGCGCGGCGACGCGGCTGGCGAGGCCATCGCCGTACGTGGTCGGGATGACGCCAATGGCCTGGAGGGCTGCGTGGCTGCTCTCGCGGCCGGTTCCGATGACGGTGGCGCCGGCAGCCAGCGCGAACGCTGCGACGGCGGTTCCGACGGCGCCGGATGCGCCCTCGATCAGGAGTGTCGCACCGTTGAGGTCACCGAGTTCCTGGACTGCTGCGGCGGCGGTGGCGCCGGCGAGGCCTGCTGCGGCGGCCTGCGCGGTGCTCCACTGCTCGGGGACGTGGCTCCATGCGGTGAGGACGGCGAACTCGGCTGTGGTGTCGCTGACACCGCCGAGGCCGAAGACGACGTCGCCGACCTTGGTGTCGGTCACGCCGGCACCGACCTCGTCGACCACGCCGACGGCGTCACGGCCGGGAACGGCGGGCAGGTTCAGGGGCAGGAACTCAGCGAGCTGGCCGGCGCGCAGGAGGACATCGATTGGGTTGACGCTCGCGGCCTGGACCACGATGCGGACAGCGCCTTCGCCGGCGTGGGGCTCGGGAGCGTCCTCGATCACGAGGACATCGGGGGATCCGTAGGAGTGGAAGCGGGCAGCGCGCATGGACTTGGTTCTCTCTGTGGGAAGGCACGGCAGCGAATGCTTGCCGCGGAAAGGAACGTTAGTGCTGTTTCATTTCCGTGGCAAGTAACTTAGACTGGGCACGTGACAGACGACCGCCTTTCCCCTCAGGAAGACCGCACCTGGGCCCTGCTGGTCGGTGTGATGATGTGGCTTCCCGCGGAACTCGACACCTGGCTCGAGGGCGTCGCCGATCTCAGCCACGCGGAGTTCGGTGTCCTGCGCTGTCTCTCGACGAGCGAGGATCGCGAAATCCACATGAGCCGGCTCGCTGCGACGGCGAGCGTCACCCCTTCCCACCTGTCACGCATCGTCGGCCGGCTGGAACGTCGCGGGCTCCTGCTGCGCAGCACCGACCCGGCCGACGCGCGGCGGACCCTGGCGCGCTTGACCGAGTCCGGAGCCACGCTAATCAACGAGGTCGAGCCTGGCTACGTCGCGCAAGTTCGCGAGCGTGTCTTCGGGCTGCTGGGCGCCGACCAGATGAACCAGCTCGAGGACCTGGCGGAGGCGATCCTCACCCCGCTTCGCGGCGAGTGCATCGAACTGCTGCCGCCTCGCGCAGCACGATCACGATAACCAAGCGACAACCCCGGCCGACCATGGCCGGTCTCGACATACGATGGTGGCCGAGACAGTCGAGCTACTGACGCCGGGCGTCGGGGCGCAATCGCGAGTTCTCGGTGCTGGAGCTAGCCCCGCTGCGTTGCCGGGGGCGTAGGCGTCTTGTCTAAGGCGCGTCGGATTGACGAGGCGCCGCCCTGCAGAGTGGTGGCGATCGTGTCCCATGTCGCATCCTCTGTGCGCATCTGGCGCGCTACCGCGATGGGGTCGGGGGTCATGACAGTTGGACGTCCGCCGCGGCGTCCTCGAGCAGCCGCCGCGGCCAAGCCGGCGCGCGTGCGGTCGGAGATGATGCGTCCATTCATCTGCGCGAAGGCGGCGCAGATGTGGAAGAACAGCTCTCCTCCTGCGGTCGTGGTGTCGAAGGGCTCGGTCAGGGACCGGAACTCGACCCCGCGTTCTGACAGCTCGGTGACGATCGTGACGACGTCCGTCATGGACCGTCCGAGGCGGTCCGTGGAGTAGACCAGCAGGACGTCGCCCGTTCGGAGGTACTGCAGACACTCCGTGTGTAGCCGATGACCGCCATGCTTGCCGTCCGTACCCGTTCTGCTGACCTGCCCCTCGGATGCCTCGCTCGGGGCGGTAGTCCGAGATCTGCGCGGCGCTGGCGCCAGGCGCACTTCGTGACATCAAGCGCGGGTCCACGAGTTGGTCAAAGCCCCGCTCCTCGTCCGTCTCTTTCCTGACAGGTGTCGCCTGGAGCGGGCCACACTGGCCACATGACCGACTCTGGCATCGCGTCTCCGACCAACCCGCGGCACGACCGGCAGATCGGCCGACGGGACGTCACCCAGTGGCGCTCCCGCACCGGGCGACGGCTGGCGTCGGGACACCAGAGCGTCGCGCAGCGGGTCGGTGCCAGGCGGGCCCTCGTCGCGACCCTCACCGTTGGTGGGGGTATCGCCGTCGCTGCGACCGCCGGGGCGGCCTGGATCTACGACGGCGTAACGGGTCGGGACGGCATCGCCAGTCTGGACCGGCCGGCGCTGGCGCGGGCGAAAGCGATGCGCTCCCCAGTCATCAACGGTGCTGCGGCCGCGATCGCCCACGTGTTTGGACCGGTCGCGATGCCGGCTCTTACCGTCGGAGCCGCCGTCGTGTTCGCCCTGCGAGACCGTCGCGCGAGCCCGGTGGCCCTCCTCGTCGCAGCGGGCGCCGGTTCGCTCTCGATGACCCTGCTCGGCAAGGACCTCATCAAGCGCAACCGTCCGCACCGCCGCGACGCGATCCCTCCGTTCGAGAGGTCACCGTCGTTCCCGTCCGGGCACACCCTGAACACGACGACGATCCTCGGTGTGCTCGCCTACCTGCTGGCGCTTCGGCAGGAGCGGAACGGCCCGCAGGTCGCAGTAATCAGTGCTGCCGCCGGCGCAACGTTGACGGTGGGGTTATCTCGGGTGTTGCTTGGCGCGCACTGGTTCACTGACGTCGCGGTCGGGTGGGTCATCGGCGCGGGCTGGCTGTCCATGATTATCACCAGTCACCGCCTGTACCTCAGCACCCAGGACGACGACACTGTCCCCGAATGACCGGCGGCCCCCAGTTGCACTCCTGGGAACCGCCGGGTAAGGCGTCGGTACTTTGAGGCACGCAGAAGGCGTGTGTAAGTGACGAAGGGAACGGCCATGGGACTCGACGACAAGATCAAGAACGCCGCACAGGACATCAGCGGCAAGGGCAAGGAAGCCATTGGCGAGCACCAGGACGACGACAGCCTCAAGGCTGAGGGCCAGAAGGACCAGACCGCCGCATCGGCGAAGAAGGTCGGCGAGGACGTCAAGGACGTCTTCAAGTAACTCGCCACGCGACAGATGGCCCGTCTTCTGCAGGAGACGGGCCATCTGCATTGGAGGGGCGGGTTAGACGGTCGTAGCGTCGTCGACCTCGCCGACGAGCTCCTCGATGATGTCCTCCAGGAACAGCACGCCCGTCGTCGTCCCATCCGTTTCCACGGAGCGTGCGACGTGGGCGCCGACACGACGCATCGCCGCCAGTGCATCCTCCAG
Organism: Curtobacterium sp. MCPF17_018; assembly: GCF_003234135.1. Lineage (NCBI taxonomy): Bacteria > Bacillati > Actinomycetota > Actinomycetes > Micrococcales > Microbacteriaceae > Curtobacterium > Curtobacterium sp. MCPF17_018. Next base: position 9,899 of record NZ_QKSJ01000006.1, read on the forward strand.
GTCAGCATGACGGGACACCGCGCCGAGGCGACGGATCCGCTTCTCCGGCACCGGAGCAATGAATGCATCGTGGCCGGTGAGGTCCATCACGTCCTTCAAGTGCAGGTACCCCGTTGGGCTGCCTTCACCGTCGGCGAGGACGTACCGGGAGTAGCCGCGGGTCGCGACCGCCTTCTGCACGTCGGCCGGGGTGGCGCCGGGGCTGAGCTGCACCATCTCGGCCAGCGGCACCTCGACGTGTCGCACCTTTCGGGTGGTGAACTCGAACGCCGCTGTCAACGTGCCGGATGTGTCTGCGAGGGTGCCCTCCCGAGTGGACTGCTCGACGATCGTCGCGACCTCATCGAGCGTGTAGGAACTCGTTGCTTCGTCCTTCGGCGTAACACGGAACAATCGCAAGGCGCTGTTCGCGATGCCGTTCAAGGACCAGATAACCGGTTTGAAGATGCGGGCGACGAACACTAGCGGCGGTGCCAGGAGCAGCGCTGCGCGGTCCGGCACGGAGAACGCAAGATTTTTCGGGATCATCTCCCCAACGACGACGTGCAGGAACGTCACGAGGATCAACGCCACAACGAACGCGATGATGCTGATCGTCTCCGCCGTGAGAGTCGTGAAGCCGAGCGGTATTTCCAGCAGGTGGTGAATCGCTGGCTCGGAGACGTTGAGGATCACGAGGGAGCAGACGGTGATGCCGAGCTGGCTCGTCGCAAGCATCAGCGTTGCGTGTTCCATTGCCCACAGCGTCGTTTTCGCCGCTTTGCTGCCGGCTTCGGCGCGGGGTTCAATCTGGGAACGCCTGGCGCTGATGACGGCGAACTCAGCGCCGACGAAGAAGCCATTGACGACCAGGAGCACGACGAGCCAAATGATGCCGGGGGCGTACTCACTCATGAATCAAGCCTTCCTTCAGTGACGCGACAACGCGGTCATGTTCGCTCGCTGGTGCGGCGACCAGGTCGTCCGGACCCGGTGTCGGGGTGAAGCGCAGCCGTTCCAGGCGACCGCTGGCGACGCGTTCCACTCGGAGCGTTCCCGTGTCGATTCGCACCTCGTCGCCGACCTCGGGCAACCGGTCGAGACGGTCGATGACGAACCCAGCGACCGTTTCGTAGTCGCCGTCTTCGGGAACGCGGATCTGCGCCCGATCGGCCAGTTCGTCTGGACGGAGGCCCCCATCGAAGAGGATCGTGCCGGCCTGACGGACGATGCCGGCGCGTGCGCGGTCGTGTTCGTCCTCAAGTTCGCCGACGAGTTCCTCGACGACGTCCTCCAACGTCACCAGCCCTGCGGTGCCGCCGAACTCGTCGCTCACGATCGCGATTTGCAGCCCGCCCTTCCGAAGGAACCCGAGCAGGCTGTCCGTCCCCATAGTCTCAGGAACGAATCGTGCCTCCGACATCAGTTCCGTCGCCACGACGGTTTCGCGGTCACGGATGGGGACAGCAAAGGCGCTTTTGACGTGCACGACGCCCACGATGTCGTCGCTGTCACCCCCGACGACAGGGAAACGGGAGAACCCCGACGACAGGGCCGTTTGCACGACGTCCGCGGCTGAGCCGGTCGATGCGATGGTCGTCATCCGAACGCGCGGTGTCATGACTCCAGACGCGTCATGTTGAGAGAACAGCAGGGTCCGGCCGAGAAGCGTCGCGTGATCCTGGTCAAGTTGCCCCTCGAGCGCCGAACGGCGAACCAACGAGGAGAGCTCCTCGGCGGAACGGGCACCGGAGATCTCTTCCTTCGGTTCGACGCCCATGGCGCGGATCGCAGTGTTCGCGGTGTTGTTGAACAGCAAGATCAGCGGCTTGAACACCGCCGTGAACGCCGCCTGGAACGGAACGACGACCTTCGCGGTCGCCAGCGGCAACGCGAGGGCGAAGTTCTTCGGCACGAGTTCGCCGATGATCATGGAGAACAACGTTGCCAGGACCACGCCGGCGATGCTGCCCGCCACCGGAACCACGCCGGCCGGGACGCCAACCGCTCCGAGGGGACCGCTGAGCAGTGAACTGATGGCGGGCTCGAACGTGTACCCGGTCAGCAGCGTTGTCAACGTGATGCCGAGCTGCGCACCGGACAAGTGCGTCGACGTGATCCGGAGCGCCTTGATCGTCGGCCCGAGACGCTTCTCACCACGCCCCTGCCGGGCTTCGAGGTCACCCCGGTCGAGGTTAACCAGTGAGAACTCGGACGCGACAAACAAGCCGGTACCGACGGTCAGGACGAGGCCGATAGCGACCAGGATCCAGTCATTCATGCCGCCCCTCCCCGTTGTGGACGACCGCGGTGACGGTCAGGCGTGGGAGGGGCCATCGCAAGTGACCAGGAAAAGCTGTCATATTGCACAGGATAGAGAGCAACGCAGAGCTTCGACTGTCAAGTCACCGAAGGACGCCGCAGCGACAGACGGCAACCATGCGCAGCGGCCGAGACAGTCGAGGCACTGACGCCGAGCGTCCGGGCGCAATCGCGAGTTCTCGTTAGCGGAGCTTCAGGCCCGCTGCGTTGCCGGGGACGTAGGCGTCTTGTCTAAGACGCGTCGGATTGACGAGGCGCCGACCTGCAGAGTGGTGGCGATCGTGTCCCGTGTCGCACCCTCTGTGCGCATCTGGCGCGCTACCGCGATGCGGTCGGGGGTCATGACAGTTGGACGTCCGCCGCGGCGAGGTCTTCGCCCTCGACGTCCGTCGCGCAACGCCGGCCCCTCGATCCCATCGCAGTTGCTTCGCGCGAGCTGTGACAGAGCCCTGACGATTCCGTGACGTAGCAGCTGGATGGTCTGTTCCGAGCCGCCCGACTGGAGGGCGGAGAAGGAGCACCGATGACCAGCAGAGATCTGCAGGAACACCGCCCTGGCCTGACAGCAGCAGGCTCCGAGCAGTGGCAGCGTTTCCCAGCGTTCGATGCTCTGCGTGCCGTCGGCTTGGTCGCGGTGATCGTCTTCCACGTCGCACCCGCAGTGCTGCCTGGTGGGTACGCGGGGGTGGATCTGTTTTTCGTGATCAGCGGTTTCCTCATTACGACGCTGCTCCTTCGCGAGTACCAGCGCACCGGCGAGATTCGCTTGGGGCTGTTCTTCCGTCGGCGAGCTCGGCGACTGGTGCCGGCAGCGGTCGTTGTCGTGGCGATGGCAACGACAGCCGCCGCGATGCTGGGTGGTGACGTCCTGGTCGGAGTGCCGGCACAACTGGTGGGTGTTGCGACGTTCTCGAGCAACTGGCAGCAGCTCCTCGCCGGGAGCGACTACTTCGCGCACAGTCGCACCGGGCTGTTTGACAACTTCTGGTCACTGGCGATCGAGGAGCAGTTCTACCTCGTCTGGCCGGTCATGCTTCTGCTCACCCTTCGGCGCCATCGCACGATGGCCGGACGGTGGATGTGGGTCGCCATCGTCCTCGCCGCGGTCGTTCCGGTCGTTCTCGGTGCGGCCGGGCACCTCGACGCGGCCTACCTCGCGACTCCGGCGCATGCGTTCGGTCTGCTGCTGGGCAGCGCTCTGGCGGTGATGTGCGAAAAGAGCACGTCAGCTGCTACACCGACGGCGCTGGTTGCGACCGCGTGGACGGTGCTGGGCGCGGTGGCGCTGCTGGCGTTCGTCGTCCTCGCCGCCGCCCCGTTCGCAGCAGTACCGACGCACCGACCAGTGACCACGATTTTCGGCGCACTCCTTGGCGCGGTGATGATCCTTGCCGCTGTCCGCGGGTCCGAACGCGTCGGGACGTGGCTTGATGCCGGCCCGCTCGGGTGGTTGGGGCGCCGCTCGTACGGCGCCTACCTGTGGCACCTCCCGCTGATCGTGTTGGCCGACGCGGCCCTCCCCGGATCGGCGGCATCAGGCAACGTCACTGGCAGACTCACCGCCGTCGCGGCGACCCTCGTCCTCGCAGCAGTGAGCTACCGGTGGGTCGAGTCGGAGGTGCGCCATGTGGGGTTCCGTGCGCTGCTGCGCCGCCCGAAGGCGCTTGGATGCGCTGCGATCGTCGTCGTCGCGCTGGCCGGGTCGACGGTGCACGTCGCACGGACCGCCCCAACCCAGACCACCGTCGAGAACGCGATCGGCCAGACCGATCAGCCCTCGTCCGGTTCCGGGCCGTCGACGTCCACGCAACCGCAACAGACCGATGGGGAAGAGCATGCTGCCGGCGGGGACATGGTCGCGATCGGTGACTCCGTGATGCTCGCGTCGAAGTACGAACTCGAGCAGACCTTCCCCGGGATCACCGTCGACGCGGTTGAGAGCCGTCAACTGACCACAGCACCGGAGCTGGTCCGCTCGCACCTGAAAGCGCACCCGAACGCACAGGTCGTGGTAATCGGGTTGGGCGTGAACGGCGTCGGCGGCGAGTCCGACCTAGACGCTGCAATTGTGGCAGCCGGTGACCGACAGGTGGTTCTGGTGGACGTGTCCGCCCCGGTCTCGTGGGAGTCCACCGTCAATGCCGCCATCGACCAGGTTGCAAGCACACACACCAACGTGCATGTCGCTGACTGGCGTTCCGAGGCCCGCTCGCACCCGGAGCTCATCGCCAGCGACGGCATCCATCCCGGAGACGCCGGCGGTAAGCTGTACGCCGCGGAGATCAAAGCGGCCCTCGCGCGGGGCCGGTGAGGGGAAGACCCATGCGGATCCTGCTCGTCGACGACGACCCCGAGATCCGGCTCGGATTCACCGCAGCACTCAAGCGCCGCGGCCATCAGGTCGTCACCGCAGCCTCGGTCGAGAGCGCACTGTCCCTCGCCGGAACGGTTGCTCCGGACGTCGGCGTGATCGACGTAATGTTGCCCGACGGGGACGGATTCTCCCTGTGCCGAGCAATCCGAACGCGTTGGGGATTTCCCACCGTGATGCTCACCGCACGCGATGAAGACGTCGACGTCGTCGGCGGGCTCGAAGCCGGTGCGGACGACTACATCGTCAAACCGGTCAGCGCACCAGTCCTCGAAGCTCGCCTCCGGGCCGTCCTGCGCCGCAGCAGCACGACTGAGCGCACCGCTCGTGAGCCCGTCGTCACGATCAGTGATCTCGAGATTGACGAAGCCGCCGCCGAAGCACGAGTGAAGGGGACGGCGCTGACGCTGTCAGCAACGGAGTTCCGGCTCCTCGCCGAGCTGGCTCGCAATCACGGGCAGGCCCTCAGCCGCGAGCACCTCATCGACGAAGTCTGGCGAGAGAACCCGCCGAACACACCCCGAGTCGTCGACACGGCGATGCAGCGTCTACGCGCCCGGCTCGCGGAGGCGGACCTGCACGAGCCGTCACTCGAGACGCTCCGCGGGTTCGGGTACCGCCTCCGATGACCCGTCCGCGGAAGCTGCTGAGTTTGCGGGCGGTGCTGGTCTTGGTGCTCGTGCTCAGCACAGCGTTGGTGTCCACCATGACGGCAACGGCGCTCGTGCTCGCAGCACGCGCCAACATCTTCGAAGCACGTCAGAACGTGCTCCTCGACCAGTTCCGGGACACCACCGACACGTTGATCAAGCAGATCAGCGCCCAGGACGACAGCATCACGCTCGAGTACCGGTCGCAGAACCTCCCCGGCAGAACGAGCATCATCGACCTGACGTCGAAACGCGCATACGGCGCCCTCACCAGACAAGACATCCCAGCCGCCATCAGCGACGGCTGGTCGGACCCTTCCGGCGCGGTGCGGTTCCTCCGCATCAACGAACCGCGCGGTCCGACGTTCTACATTGGCACCGTCACCTCCACCCTGCCCAGGGACCCCGGCGCACGGGTCGCGATCGTCACAGCGTTCTCCCTCGCTCCGGAACGCGCCCAGGTGCAACACCTCGTCAGTGTCGCTGCGCTGATCGGTCTCGGCGCCGTGCTCCTCGCCGTCGTCATCGCCATCTGGCTGGGTACGCTCCTGACTCGGCCGATCCGACGCCTGGCGGAACGAGCACGACACCTCGGCCAGGACAGTGCGGCCGAGCCAGCGCTCCGGTCCCGATTCCGCGACGTCGATGATGTCGCCCGCGCGCTCCACGACTCAGCAACATCCCTGAACGCGAGCATTGACGAGCTCCGCCGACGAGAAGGGCACGCCCGCCGCCTGGTCAGCGATGTCGCCCACGAGCTGCGCACGCCGCTGACCTCGATGATGGCGGTATCCGAGATCCTCGACGACTTCGCCGACGCCGACCCGGAGGACCGGGACGTCGCGATCGGAATCACCCGCCGCGGGACCGACCGGCTTAGCGCACTGGTCAACGAGGTCTTGGAACTGTCGAGGATAGACGCCGGGGTGCGCCGCGTGGACTCGTCACCGGTCGACCTCGGTGAGCTTCTACAGGACGTCGTCGATCTCTCAGCCCCCACGGAAGACGTCACGGTCGAATGCCCACCCGGAACGGTGTTGCAGACGGATCCGTCGCTTCTCCGGAAGATCGTCTCGAACCTCATCACGAACGCAGTTCGGCACGGAACACCTCCGATCTCCATCGTTGCGACCGTGGGCGACGAGGTGCAGGTTCGTGTTATCGATACGGGTACCGGTATCGCGTCAGCAGACACTGACCGGGTATTCGACCGCTTCACAATGCTCGACGCGGGCCGACGCGACCAGGACAGCACCGGTATCGGGCTCGCAATCGCACGGGAGGCAGCACAGCTCCTCGGCGGCAATCTCGTCCTGGAATCGACGGCACCGACCACGTTCCTCCTCACGCTGCCGCGAACCCTTCCGGCGCTGTAGCAGGCGGACGACTGAGCTGATTCAGGCGCCGTGACGGAGTTGACACGCTCTTGCAACGTTTCCCTGACGCCAGCAACCCAGGGTGGTCCCGTTCGGAGAACGGAAGGACCGCCACATGCAGGACCCCCACGACTTCGCGTCATATCCACCCGAGGACGTCGACGCGGCCGCTGATGTCGCCCGGCACGCCCGCCGGGTTCGACGTCGTCGACGCCTGCTCCCGCTCATTGGTGCAACGGCAGCGCTCACCGTGCTCGTCCCACTCGGGTACGCCGCGTGGAGCTACACGCAGTTCACCGGCAACGTGACTCACGTCGACGCCATCCCGAAGACCGCGAACAAGAAGCACGAAGACGTCGACGGCACCGCGCAGAACATCCTCCTCGTCGGCGACGATCACCGACCTCAGGGTGCGTCAGCGGAACAGATGCGTGAGCTCGGCACCGAGGACGACGGTGGGTCAATGAACACGGACACCATGATCGTGCTGCACGTCAGCGCTGATGGACGATCCGCGTCCATGATCTCCATGCCGCGGGACTCCTACGTCGACATCCCCGGCCACGGGAAAAGCAAGCTCAACGCCGCGTTCGCGTGGGGCAGCCAGGACGGCGGGTCTGCTGGCGGCGCCAAGCTCCTGATCAGCACCGTGCAGGAACTGACCGGCCTCACGATCGACCACTACGTTCGGGTCTCCCTGCTGGGTTTCTACGACATCGTCAAAGCGCTCGGCCCGGTACAGGTCTGCCTGAACCAGGCGACAAAGGACCCCTACTCTGGCGTCGACCTGCCCGCCGGTAAGTCGACGCTGAATGCCAGTCAGGCGCTGTCCTTCGTGCGGCAACGGCACGGTCTATTGCGCGGCGACCTCGATCGGCAGGTCCGCCAGCAGTACTTCCTCACCGTAGAAGCCAAGCGCATCCTGTCCGCAGGAACGCTGCTCAACCCGGTCAAGCTCAACACGGTACTCACCGCTGTGAGCTCCTCTATCGAAACCGACGACGATCTCGACATCGCCCAGCTCGCCACGCAGCTGCGACACCTTCGCCCCACCGCGATCCGATCCGCGACGATCCCTGTCTCCGGCACACCGACCATCACCGTCAACGGCAGTGCGCTGTCCATCGTGGAAGTCGATCAGGCTGCGATGCCGGCGTTCATTGAGAGCATCGTTGGGCAGCCCGAGCAGTACCAGAAAGCCAAGCCAGCAAACCCATCGACCGTGCACGCCGTGGTGGTGAATGGTTCGGGGACGGCTGGAGCAGCTGCGGCCGCAACCACGGCCCTCACCGCTCGCGGCTTCGGGATGGCGGAACCGAGTACCGCCCCGACCACCACAAATCAAACCCTCGTGCAGTACCCGTCAGGCTCAGAAGCCGCCGCCAAGGCACTCGCGAATACCGTCCCTGGGGCCGCCTCTGTCGAGTCGAAAAACGTCACGGCCGTGACACTGGTCCTCGGAACCGACGGCAAGAGCGTGCGTGCGACAGACGCGGCGAAACCCTCGATGCCTTCGGCGCCACAAGCAACGGCAAAGCCGGCGACCCCTGATGCAACGCCGACCGCGGGCACACGATTCGCTGACGTGCCATGCATCAATTGACCAGGAACGAGCGGCGCTCGAAACGTCAGCGGAATCAGCGGCGTCTGGACCGCACAGCTGTTGCGCTCCTCGTCGCCCTGCTGCTCACCGTCATTGGCGCGCTCGTCGCAATCGCCGCCATCCACGTCGAGACCCGTCCGGCTGCCAGCTCCCCAACGGCGCCCCCCGCACCGGAGTACTCGAAAGCGCAGATTGAGAACGCGGCCGCGATCATCGCCGCCGGACGATCCGACCACGTCCCACAGCGCGGCATTGAAATAGCCGTCATGACCGCGATGGGCGAGTCGTCCCTGCTGAACTTGGAACATGGTGACGAAGCAGGACCCGACTCCATCGGCCTGTTTCAACAACGCGACATCTGGGGTTCACGAGGCACCAGGCTGGACCCTGTCGCCAGTGCCCATCTGTTCTACAAGCAGCTGCTCGTCACCCCGTACTGGGACCAGCTCACCCCTACCGAGGCAGCACATGCCGTGCAGATCAACGCAGACCCCAATCATTACACGCCCTACTGGGAAAGGGCCGTCACGCTCGTGCAAATGATCGAATCCAGGCACTCGAAACTCATCGAGCGATACGCGTGATGCGGAAGTCACGGGCTGTGCGCCCGTCGCCGAAAGATCAGCTCGGCCGGAGATGAGAACCAAAGTCAAACATGTTCGGGACTGCTGCAGGTTCGGGTGATCCTGCGTTCGCGGGCTGTGCTCGATGCGCCACACCCCATCCACGACCGACACCAAGACCACCTCCCCCAGCTCCTCGGCTGGGCACGCTCGCGTGGTGGTCAGAGCGTTTCGCGGGGTCGTCCGTTGAGTTCCGTAGCGACTTCGAGGAGCCGTTCCGGGCTGGCCCTAGCCGGATCAGGGGCGATTCGATCCGGCAGTCTGTGTCAGAACCACTTCTCGGCGCGGTGGTCCGCCTGGATACGACGGATCGTGTTCGAGCGGGACCGGAGCACGAGCGAGTCGGTGTGGATGACGCCGCGCGAACGACGGACACCGCCGACCAGGACACCGTCGGTGACACCGGTCGCGACGAAGAACGTGTTGTCCCCCGTGACGAGGTCGTCCTGGTCGAGCACCTTGTCGAGGTCGTGACCGGCCGCGATGGCGCGCTCACGCTCCTCGTCGTCCTTCGGCTGGAGCTTGCCGAGGATCACGCCATCGAGCGCCTTGATCGCGCACGCGGTGATGATGCCCTCGGGCGTGCCGCCGACCCCGACGCACATGTCGATCGTCGAGCCGGGCAGGGCGGCGGCGATGCCGCCGGCGACGTCACCGTCGAGCAGCAGTCGGGTACCGGCACCGGTCGCGCGGATCTGGCGGATGAGCTCGTCGTGGCGCGGGCGGTCGAGGACGGCGACGACCATGTCCTCGAGGTCCTTGCCCTTGGCCTTCGCCAGCGCGCGGATGTTCTCGCCGATCGGCTTCTCGAGGTCCAGGACCCCGCGACCCTCGGGGCCGGCGGCGATCTTGTCCATGTAGAACACGGCAGACGGGTCGTACATCGAGCCGCGGTCGGAGACGGCCATGACGGAGATGGCGTTCTGGCGGCCGGCGGCGGTGAGCGAGGTGCCGTCGATCGGGTCGACCGCGATGTCGCAGGCCGGCCCGTGACCGTTGCCGACGTGCTCGCCGTTGTAGAGCATCGGGGCGTTGTCCTTCTCGCCCTCACCGATGACGACGACGCCGTCGAAGTTGACCGTGCCGAGGAACTTGCGCATCGCGTCGACCGCGGCACCGTCGGCGAGGTTCTTCTCACCACGACCGACCCACGGCTGCGCACGGATCGCAGCGGCCTCCGTCGCACGCACGAGCTCGAGCGCCAGGTTGCGGTCGGGCTGGAGGAACAGAGCGCCGGTCTCAGTCGTCAGTGCGCCGGGTTGGGGCACTGCCACGTTCACTGGGCAGCCTCCAAGATGCGCGCGGCTGCGCCTGGCAGGCGCACCTCATGTTGCCCGGCCATCGCGGTGAGGACGCGGTGCACTTGGCGGCTGTATCCGGATTCGTTGTCGTACCAGACGTAAAGGACGATGTTGGTTCCGCCGGTGGCGATCGTTGCGAGGCCGTCGACGATTCCCGCGCGGCGGGATCCGAGGAAGTCGGTGGAGACGACTTCCGGGGATTCGATGTAGTCGATCTGGCGTCGGAGCGGCCCTTCCAGTGACACGCTTCGCAAGAGGGCGTTCACGTCTTCTGCCGTGACTGGCTGGTCGAGCGTCAGGCTCAGGATCGCCAGGGACACGTTCGGGGTCGGGACCCGGACGGCGCTTCCGCTCAGCTTCCCAGCGAGATTCGGGAGCGCTTTCTCGGCGGCCTTGGCCGCACCGGTTTCGGTGATGACCATGTTCAGTCCGGCGGCCCGGCCTCGGCGTTCTGCCGGGTGGAAGTTGTCGACGAGGTTCTGGTCGTTGGTGAACGAGTGGACCGTTTCGACGTGCCCGTTGCTGATGCCGTACGCGTCCTCGATGACCTTCAAGACCGGCACGATCGCGTTCGTCGTACAGGAGGCCGCCGTGATGATGGGCTGGTCCGCGATGAGGTCGTCGTTGACACCGTGCACGATATTCGGGAGCGCGCCTTTGCCGGGGGCGGTCAGCAGGACTCTGGAAGCGCCGCGGGCAGCGAGGTGACGGGAGAGGCCAGCTTCATCGCGCCACTTGCCGGTGTTGTCGACGATGATCGCGTCGTTGAGGCCGTACGCGGTGTAGTCGACCTCATCGGGCGCATCCGAGTAGATGACCTGGATAAGGGTGCCGTTGGCGAGGATCGTGTTGTTGACGGTGTCGATCGTGATAGAGCCCTCGAACGGGCCGTGGATCGAATCGCGGCGAAGAAGGCTGGCGCGCTTAGCGAGGTCGTTCTCACCCCGTCGTTTCACAACGATCGCGCGGAGCGTCAGGGCTGAGGCTCCGCCAGCTCGTTCGACGAGGATCCGGGCGAGCATGCGTCCAATGCGCCCGAAGCCGTAGAGGACGACATCGCGGGGCTCCGACGGGTTCGATGCGGCTTCACTGAGGGCGGCGAGTTCGCGGCGGAGCCGGTCAGCGATGGTTTCCTCTACCGGGGATGTGCGGTGCTGTCGCAGGAGCTGGCCGATGTCGACGGAGACTCCGGGGGTGTTGACCCAGTCCAAAGCGGTGAGCACGCTGAGGGTTTCGGTGATCGATGGGGGCTCTTCATCGATGTGGCGGCTGTAGCGGTGCGCCTTGAGGATGCCGATGGGTGACTGGCCGAGGAGTGGTCGGCCGAAGAGCGAGACCACGACCCCTCGTTCCCGGTACAGGCGCCCGATGATGGGGATCGCTGCCTCCGCGTGGGCGAGGTCGTCGTCCCATTGGATTTGCTGGTGTTCTCGGATCTGCATTGTCTGGTCTCCGGTGTTCATACGTGCGCTCCGATCGGGGTGGTGCCCACTTCGAGTGCTTCTTGGAAAACGTCCAGGGCGCCGAGTTGACCGCCCTTGAGGACGACTTCGAACGAGCCGAGGTCGGGGTCGTCGGAGGTGACCGACCCGAGGAGAAGGTCCGTACCGACGGTCCCGATTGCCGTTAGCGTCGCCGCCTTCAAACCGGTGAGCACGAACCCTGATGTGTCCCCGCCTGCGACGAAGATTCGGGGAACGTCGACGTGTCGCTTGACGTCGCGGATGACGGCTGCCAGCGCGTGCCCGACGGATGCCGAGTCGACGGGCCCGGTTGCGCGCAGGAGTCGCTGGTGGGCGGTGTAGACGATCACGCCCGGTGTTGATTCGAACGCCGCCGCGGCGGCTGTTGCCACCCGGTCGATCGCGTCAGGTGTCACGTCTGTCGGGTCAAGCGCGATCGCCGTCCACCCGTTCGCGACGGCTTCGTCGATCTGCTCCGTCGTTCGCCGTGACGCGGACCCAGAGACAACGAGGCAGCGGGCTGGCGCCGGGCCGGTGAGGTTATGGCCGGCCCATCCGGCTCCCGTCTCACCGAGCGCTGCGGCAAGCCCGGTGGCAAGGCCGCCCGAGCCGACGGTGAAGAGCTTGCTCGGTGATGTGGTGAGCAGCGCCGCAGCGGCAGATTCGAGGTCTGTGGTTTCCAGGCTGTCCAGGACGAACGCGTTCACGCCGGTCGCTGCGAGCAGGGAGATGGCGTCAGCTCCTCGACCCGCGCGGAGTTCTGTGATGGGCACCCCGCCAACGTTGGTACCGAGTTGCTCGGCGAAGTGAAGGCGGAGATCGGCCTCGTGCATGGGCGTAACGGCGTGGTTCGCCATCGCGTTCACGCGGTCGAGACGGTGGATGCCGTTCGCGTCGCGTCCGAAGTGGTTTGCGAACACCGTGTATCGCCCAAGGTCCGGCTGCGCGACGAGGATGCCAACGGGGCCGGAACCGAAGCGGCGCCGGCCGGCGTCGACGGCGGGCTTGATGTTGCCGAACTCCGGCGAGGAGTCGGCGGTGGAGCAGATTTTGTACTGTACGACGCGCGGGTCGATGCTCTCGAGCAGCGCGAACGCTTCCTCCACGACCGGTGCAATCTGCTCAGGGTGCAGTGCACGTGTGACACCTGCGATGCCGACGGTCCGGTGGGTGGCGGCCGCTTCGGCGAGTTCGTCAGGCGTCGGGGTGCGCAGGAACAGCAGGCCGGAGAGGCCGGCGCGGGCGTACTGCAGGAGCACGTCCGCGGAGCCGGTGAAGTCGTCCCCGAACCAGGTGAGGGGCCTGCTCATCATCGAGCCCCGAACGCGGCAAGAGCGGACTGCAGCGGCTGATCCTCCGCGGCGGCGTCGCTCACTGCTCGCCCGTCCGCTACGGCGTTCCACGCGCTCCGCATGCTCGCGACACCGGCCGCCGGGCCGTCCGGGTGTCCGGTGATCCCACCGCCGGCGAGCACCATCAGTTGGTCGGAGCCGACGAGTTCGTATGTCGCTTGGGCGGTCGCGGCGGACTGGCCGGAGGAGAGGACGGGAAGCGCGGGGGTCGTGGTGCCGAGGGGTGCCTGGATTGCGCGGATGCTCGCCAGGACGGAATCGTTGGATTCGAAGAACTTCGAGTTGACACCGCCGACGTGCAGGTGGTCCGCCCCGGCGAGCCGGGCAAGTTTCTGGAACACCGTGTAGTCCATGCCGAGCGCGTTGGAACGTCCGAACCCTTCGAAGCCGGCACGGTGTCCGTGGATAGGAAGGTCGGTGGCGGCGCGGACGGCGCGAAGGCCAGGCAGGCCAACGGTTGGGACCGTGACCATCACTGAGGTCCCGCCAGCTGCTTGCACGAGTTCCACGTTGTGCAGCATGACGTCGATGTCGTCGCTGATGTTGAAGGCGTACATCGTCTTCTTGCCAGTGATCTCAGCGGCCCGGTGGATCGCTGGCATGACGGTCGCGATGCGGTCGGCGAGCGGCGCGTACGAGGGGTCTGCGTTCAGCTCGTCGTCCTTGATGAAGTCGAGCCCCGCGAGTGCCAGTTCTTCGACGAGCTTGCCGAGCTTGTCCAGCGGAAGGCCGACGGAGGGCTTGACGATGGTGCCGACGACGGCGCCGCGGTGATCCGGGCTGACGAGTCGGCTGGTGCCGGCGATCCCTGCAGAGGGTCCGGGATACCGGTCGAGGACCGGTTGCGGGATTTCCAGGTCGAGCAGCTTCACGGCCGCGAACTCACGCAGCTCGTAGAGGTTACCGGCGACCGTATTCAGCAGGCTTGGAAGCGAGGTCCCGATGTTCTCCACGGGGAAGTCGATGTCGAGCAGCGCCGCGTCAGGTGTGCTGCGACGGTTGGGGTTCAGCGCCCCGGGAAGCTGCTCGAGTGGCGGCTCCACGGGGGTGAGGCCGACGACGCGAGCGCCGTGGCGGGCCTTGAGTTCGGCGCTTTCGTCTCGGACGCGGGTGAAGGTTCCGGATGACTGTTCGCCAGCGAGCACTGCAGCCGCCTGCTCCAGCGGCAGGTAGGAGCTGATCAGGTATCGGGCACGGAAGAAGGTGTTCGTCATCAGTTGCTTTCCGGGATCAGCAGGACCTTGCAGGAGTCCTGAGTGAGTAGGTCGATGGCGTGCTCGAACTCTTCGAGCGGGAGCCGGTTGGTGACGAGAGCGCCGAGGTCGAGTTGGCCGCTGCTGACGAGGGTGGCGATGGATTCCCAGGTGTCCCAGAGTCGACGTCCGAAGACGCCCCGCAGGGTGATGCCCTTCTTGTTGATGTACTGGGCGATGTCGATGGGAATGGGGCGGCCGGGATGCCCGACCGTCACGATGGTGCCTTCACGGCGGGTGGCATCGAACAGTGTCGGCAGCGCGGACGCTGCTCCCGACACCTCGAACGCCACGTCGAAGCCGCCGTGGTCGCCGGAGCGGTCGCGACAGAACGCGACGATGTCGTCGTCGGGCGTCAGCGTGTGAGCGCCGAGGTCCGCTGCGAGCTGCCGGCGGTACGGGTTCGGCTCGATGACGACGACGTCCGAAGCGCCCATGAGCGTGACGAGGCGGCTGAGGACCATGCCGACCGGTCCGGACCCGCTGATGAGGACCCGCTGTCCGGGTACGGTCTGTGCGGCCCGCTGCACGGCGTGCATGGCGACACCGGCGGGCTCCAACAGTGCACCGCTTTCCAGCGGGAGCGCTTCGGGGAGCTTGAAGCAGATCCGTTCCGGAACGACGACTCGCTCAGCGAATGCGCCGTCGAAGTGCATACCGAGGATGGTCAAGTTCTCGCAGTTGTGGGCGTTGCCGGTTCGGCAGGGGAAGCAGTGCCCGCACATGAGGTGCGACTCGAGGGCAACACGGTCGCCGACCATGACCGATCGGACATCCTTGCCGGTCTCGATCACGGTGCCGGAGAGCTCGTGTCCGAGCACGACCGGGAATGCCAACCCGAACGCCTTTGCGGAGTCGGTGTATTCAAACAGTTCGCGGTCCGTGCCGCAGACGGATGCTGCTGCGATCTGGATGCGTACCTCATCGGCGCGGCATTCGGCTTCGGCCCAGTCGCTGTGGAACTCGGCTCCGCGAGCGGGAGCGGTCTTGACTACTGCTTTCATGATGTCTCCGTGGTGCTGAACGTCGTGGGGATGGGTCTGGGGTCGTGCGTCATACAGCTGGTCGGCGGCTTGCGCCGTCAACGCGAACGGACGCTTCCACCTCACGGCGCTCTGCGGCTGCGGCTTCGGCTTCACGGGGGTCGTTGGCGACGCGGTACCGGTACCAGAGGGAGGTGACGATGGGGCAGAGAACGGCAGTGACCACGACGGAGGCGGCGACCAGGATCGTTGCCGATTCCGCAGACGACTCGTACGCCGGGTTAGCTGCGGCGACGATTGCCGGGACAACCGCTGCGTTACCAGCGGTTGAGGCTGCGGCGAGACCGGCGACTCCGTTGCCCTTGGTCAGCTTGTCGATGAGTAGCATCCACGCTCCACCGATGACGACGACACCGACACCGAGAGCGAGGCCCAGCAAGCCGGCGGTCCAGACCGCCGTCAGGTTGAGGGTCAGACCGAGGGTGAGGCCGAGGAAAGGAACCATCGCCGGCACCAGCGGGGCGAGGAACTTCCGCATCGCCGGATCCAGGTTGCCGAGGGCCATACCGAGCAGCAGCGGAAGGATCGCTCCGACAAGCGTCTGCCACGGGAACGCGGACAAGCCGGCGACGCCGAGGATCAGCATCGTCAGGAACGGACCGCTTTCAAGGGACATGACGCTGTACGCGCCCACGTCTTTGTTCCGGCCGAACTGCCCCATTAGCGACATGTACAGGCCACCGTTCGTGTCGCTGAGCGAAGCAACCAACGCGAGGGCAGACAAACCGGCGAAGATACCGCCCGACACGGGACCCTGACCGAGCACGTGCGCGGCGATGACGCCGACGACGACGGCGAAGGCGATCTTCGACGCCAGCAGCACGCCGCCCTTCTTGGCGATGTACGGCGTGGTCTTGATGTCGAGGGTGGAGCCGAGGCACATGTAGAACACCGCGAGCAGCGGGGTGAGGCCGGTGAAGAGCGCACCGGTGAAGGAGCCGAAGAAGGTTCCCGTACCGGGGGCTGCGGTGTTGATGATGGCGCCGAGGACGAGCGGAACCAGCATCATGCCGCCGGGAACACGCTCAATGGTGCGCTTGATGGGAATCGTCATTGATCTCTCCGTTGATGTTCGTTCGAACACGTCTGGCGGCGACGGTACGCTCCGCCCCCCCTGGTGTCAACCCGATCCCTTGCTCATCGGATGTTCGACCGAACAGGCCGGTAGAGTTGAGAAATGCACTCGCAGGCGACCGGCAGCCGGGAACAACGACAGGCGGAGATCCTGCGTCGGATTGTGGCCGGCGAGACCGCCGACGTTGGGACGCTTGCCTCCCAGTTCGAGGTCGCCGAAATGACGATCCGTCGTGACCTCGCAGCACTCGCTGCTGCTGGCAAGGTCGACCGGATCCATGGAGGCGCCCGAGCCGTACGGGCGCCGGTATTCGAACGGCGAGCCGGCGAGCGAGAAACCGAGAAGCGGGCCATCGCGGACGCGGTGTCACTCCGTATCCCTGGCGGACAGACCGTCGGTATCGACATCGGGACCACCTGCCTGGCCGTTGCCGAGGTGCTGGCTCAACGAGACGACCTCGTCATCGTCACTTACTCGATCCCGGTCGCCTCAGCCTTCCGCAGCTCAGCATGCCGGGCAATTCTGCTCGGCGGAGTACTCACGGAGGAATTGAGCCTTGTCAACGGCAACATCCTGGACATCCGCCAGAACGTTCATCTCGACACGCTCGTTCTCGGGTGCGCAGGTTACTCCGGCACCCAAGGCATCTCATACTTCGATCCCGCCGAGGTAGAGGTTCGTCGCGCTTTGGTGCAAGCAACGGACGAGGTCGTCCTGGCCGCCGACTACACGAAGTTCGCCGCCCGCGCGGCCTTCACACTCGGCCCCGCAGACCTCGTCTCACACATCGTGACTGACACGCGGGCGATCCTGGATGATGTGCCCTCTGCAGTCGGGGTCACTCGAGCGACCAGGTGATGGCTACCGAGGCGCCTCGGTAGGAGCCGGCACATGGCGAGAATTGCACGCAAACGGCCGAAAGGTCCGACCGCAGACTAGCGGTCGGGGGAGTTGAACGTCCCGCTCAGTGAGTCCGCCCCGGCGGGACTGCTGCAGGTCTGGCTGTCTCGGATCGGCCTGGGCAGCCCTTTCGCTGCCGCTCTTGGTCGTTCCGGTAGAGGATCCCCTACCAGGCGACGTCGCAACGATCGCTGATGCACCTCTGCGCGAGCGTCTAAGTGGAGCCGGGTAGCAGCCCCGGACCGGACGGTGAATGTCACAGCTGTTCTCTTGTTACTGCTGCTCCTGCCGAGCTTTCGATGGTTGATGCAACTTGTGCCGCCGCTGAGCGTCCGCGGAGGGGACCTCGCGCACGGCGATCGCGGCACCGAGCTCGAGTGCGGAGGCTGCCGTGACGATGATGAAGATGAGGTGCGTGCTCGCAGCAGTGCCGGTGTTTAGGGCGGTGCCGGTGAGGCCGCTGGTGTTTGTGGTGTAGATGCTGCCGAAAACGGCGACGGCGATTGACCCGCCGAGAGTGCGCAGGAGCGTGACGACGCCCGAAGCGGTGCCAATGTCACGTTGCTCGACACTGTTCTGCGCGATCGTGGTGGTCATCTGCTGCGTCCGGCCGGAGCCTATGCCCATGAAGATCATGAAGAACGCCGTGACGGCCATCGGTGTGTTCGTGGTCATGGTGGCGAGCAGGGCCGCGCCGATGATCAGCGAGATCGCTCCGATGATGGGGAAGAGCTTGTACTTCCCGGTGCGGGTCATCACTCGCCCTGCCACCTGGGACACGATGATGACCGGGACCATCATCGGAAGCAGGAGCAAGCCGGCTGCGCTGGCGGAGGCTCCCTGGACGGTCTGTTGAAACAGGGGTAGGTAGAGTACGGCGGCGAACATCTCAGCACCGGTGACGAAGGCAAAAATGCTGGCCATCGTGAAGCTCCGGGAATGGAACACGGTCAGCGGAACCAACGGTTCGGGTGCCCGCAGCTCCCACCAGACGAATGAGGCACCAACAACGACGGCGAGCATGCGCCTGTGTCTAGCAATGAGCAAAGAGCGCCGTCTGCGGTCCTCAAGGCGAGCGGCGCGTCCTGTTTGACCTGGGGATGGCCGCAAGACTGCCCCGCGAATCTGCCCGATGACGGGCCGCCAAATGCAACACGCAGGCTTGCGGCGCTACCCGTCGGAGGACGCCAGCGCGGGGTCCAGATCACTGCGCGCGCCCCGCTCGAGCACTTCCCTGCCGAACACCGTGTCCACCCTCGCAGTTCAGACACGCTGAGTGGCAGTCGAACAAGCTAGCTGGCGGACGACACGAGTCCCCGTCCACCGCTGCGACAGCTCAGCCCCATGTCACTTCAAGGGGTCGGATCCAAGCCGACGAGAATCACAGTTATCGCAGCTATCTGGTCGACCGAGAGCCTGCCGCGGCACCGACAGCACCGTGGGTTTGGCCGCCCTCGCGAGCCGACAAGTGCGTCTCGCGGATGATCGCCCGAACGTCTCTTCAAGGCTCCTGGCCGCCTTTCTCTCGTATACGAGCAATCCCGCAAAAACCCCCGATGAGAGCCGCCCTTGACGCACTGGACAGCACCCGGTTCGAGGGTGCAAGCTGCGGCCCATGTATGGTCCACCGCAGCCACCAGCCGCTCCTTCTCGCCGGCCTACGAGTGAGACGATCGGACGTTTCGCGCAGGCCGTCGCTCGGCTCGAGGTCGACGGCGACTGGCTTGTCGAGGAGCTGACGCAGCACCTGCGTTCGATGCAGCCAAACGATCCGTCACTGTCCGCCGACGACCGGGAGCGCCTCCTCGCTGGTGTGGCGTCCAGCTTGGGGATGCCAATCGATCAAGAAGCAAGCTTGATCGGCCGGGGCGAACTCCACCTGAAGATCGTGAGGACGTGGCTCAACTCCGTCTGCGCCACCCTCTCCGTGGAGGAGACGAAAGCCTTCCTCCAGATCGATGACGAGGAGCTTGTCCGCCGAGTCGCAAGTCGACACCTGATTCCTATCAAGATGAATGGACAGCTGCGCTTCCCCGATTGGCAGTTCGACCCTCGCAATCCGCCGATGAAGACGATCCGCGACCTTCCAGAGGTTTTTGAGTCCCTCGAGGCTGACGGAGCTGGTTGGCAGAGTGACGCGGCGTTCATGGCGACCCCTCAAGACTCGTTACGGGCAGCGGTCGCTACGACCCCTGCTCAGTGGTTGCTGGCGGGCGGCGCGGTCTCCGCGGTCCTGGACCTCATCGAGAGCAGGGATGCCTTGTGAGCGCACCGCTCAGCTCAGGAGAGAACGATTTTCGTCAAGTCCACGTCCAAGAAACCGCTCGAGTAGTCACAGGGCATCTAAGGCGATCCGGCAGAGCCACTTTCGGGTCTTGGGAGCAACTGACCGACGATGAGAAGGGAAACATCACCGACTGGGTTGAACTCGTCTTCTTGTCACAGATCGAGGCGTACGGGCCCGCTCTTCGACGCCTGGGTATCGACGACGTCTGCGATTGAGCGGGAGACCGCGAAGCGCTTCCAAGTAGCCGGCGACCCCTCTGTGCTCGGTTTCTATAATGACGACAGCGATATCTGGAACGGACTACCAATGGACTTCGAAGACGGAACCGATGCTGAATTGGACGACGACGACTACGAACTCGGGTTGGACACCGCGCTCGACGAAGTGCTGGTGCCTCGAGGGTGGCTTTCGCTGCGACGCGGCCACCTCGGTCCGGCGCAAATGTACGACACGTGGTACTTCGAGCTTCCGTCTGGTGTCGCGATGTTCCTTGCTCCCGTGGAGAAGCGCGGCTACGAGGTGGTTCACCGCATAGGCTCGGCAATTCAGGAGCCAACGCTTTACTCAATCCCTCGAGAACGCTTGATCGAGCAACTGAACCGCCTCGAGGCCGAGGGAACGCTCGCTTGGCCCACAGTCCTGTCCTAGGAAGTCGCCGGTGGGTCTGACCGCTGGCCGGCGTAAGCGGCATACGCCGTTGAACACGACGAACGACCCTGATCGATCTCGGCGGCAACGCCCTCCGCCGTGGCTCTCTCCGCCCGAGACGCCAGACCGAAACAGGATCAGTCCGGCCCGTCGGTTCGACGTCTGCCAGCCGGAACAGGAGACTGAGAGGTGAGCCCCAATCGGAACAGGACATGATGGCGAAGATGGAAGCCGCGGACGGCACGTCCGAGCGCAAGCGGATCTCAATCCCGAAGGTCGACACCTCCGTGCTCGACTGGTGGGAGCGTCAGCATGATGCGGGCATGTCCATCAGACTCCTCATCCGACGAGAGATCGAGCGGTCCGGCTACACGGACATCGTCCACGGGCGAGTAGAACAACGGCTTCGCAACGACCAGGTGTGATGTGGTCGTCGTCCCGCGAGTCTGACCGAACCTTGCTGGACGAGCCCGACCGACGCCCGCGCTACGTCTCGTGGGAGGCGATCAGACTGGCGCCACCGGCCCCCGCGTGGGGAAGACGACCGCGCTGGTCCCGGTGAGCCCGCGAAGATCGGCAAACGGTCACGAGGCCTCCTCACGCTGTCACAGCAGCCGGGCCTGCCGCGACGCGTACGAGCCACGCCCTGCCGCCACTCTCCTAGACGAAACAGGCGACCACCCTGAAAGGCGGCCGGCTGTTCTCGCTCGCGCCGATACGCACAGCGGCGCTACCTCTTGCTCATCTATGCCGGCGGACTCGCTGAGCTTCAACCTCAACGGGAAGATGCCTCCAGTCGCGCTCCTGATCCATCGACTTCTTGCGCCTACCGACACGAATGCCCGAGACGGTGCGGGAGGCAAGCATTCGGACGAGCCCCGCGCTCTCAGCGGAGGACCTCGACAAGTACGCCGCGGCGGTTGCCGGCGACGAGCCGTTCGAGTTTCACCTACGCGGGTAGCGCACCGAGCAGCTGGAAGGCGTGCTGCGTGAGCTCGGACCCGAGCTCACCGGCCATCGCCGTGGTGATCGCCAGGCCTAGCTTCGTCACGATCCCGCGGACCGCGTGCGGACGAGCCTGCCCATCGACCTCTGCTCGGAGTTCCGCGACGGTTGCGGCGAGCTCGGTGCGAGCCTGCTCGCTCTCGACGTCGTCGAGCCGGCGCGAGATCTCGTCGACGAGCTCGCGGGCCTGGTCCTGCCATCCGATGTTGATCGTCTGGTGCACGTCATGGCTGTTCTGCGCCACGTTCGCAGGTGCGTGGAAGTGGTTGTTGTACGTCGACCCGCCGGCCGTCTCACCGTTCGCTGGCTCGTTCACTGATCTGCCCTCCTCGACGATCCACCGGCCCTTGGCGGTAGGTGACGGCCGCAGCGGATCGGGGCGCTGGCTTGCTATCGGACCCTTGATGAAACGCCCCTCGTGCAACCACTTCCCGGTCTGCTCGAGATCCTCCTGCGTGTACGACATTCCCAAGTAGGTCGCGCCCGTCGCCAGGAAGGCGTCCGACGTCGGCGAAGCGCCGGCGTCGTCCTGGTCAACGACCCACACCAGGTACTCGTCCCGCATCCGTCGGCGTCGAGCGCGCACGTTGCCGCGGGCAGCCTCCAACGCCGTCCAGGCATCTCGGCCCTGTGCCGTCGGACGAGCGATCCAGCCACCGCTCAGACGCCAATCGACGGCGAGATGACCGGCGCACTCAAGCTCTCGAACCCGCCCCCGCAGATCATCCATGGCCGCCCGTGTCGGCTGATCCCCGAGCACGTCCCGCGGCTGAGCCTGCGGGATCGGGGTCCGCGCATCAGAAGCGTCGATGATCCGGCCGAGCGCGTCGAGCCGGCGGAGATCATCGGGGGAGTAGTCAGGCACGTCAGGACCCTACCCAGCAGGAGCGACACCGCCACGCCCCGTCGCGGCTCACCGAGCCGCCGAACGCAGCTTCGGCGGATGCTGGACCCATGAGCAGCAAACGGCCCGAGGAACGTCCGCTCGAGCGGATGGCGAGGGCGATCGTCGCGCACCACCTCGACACCCTCGTCGAACGCAGCGACGACGGCACCGCACCAGGTCAACCCGATGGGCTGATTTACCTCACGGACGGGTCCTACGCGCCCCTCGAGGTCGTCAGCGACAACGACGTCCCCCACCGACGCCTCAGCGATGCCCTTGACCGGCAGGGCGAGACGATCACCATCGCCCCGGATGCCCCCGGCTGGTACGTCGCCCTTCACCACGGCAGCAACCTCAAGCGCATCCGGCAACGCGTCCCCGAGATCCTGCAGGAGCTTCCACCATCCGAGTTCACCGACGGTACGGTCCCAGCGGACACCTGGGCTGCTGGCCCCGACCACGCCCACCGGCTCGACGAGCTCGCTGAGCTCGGTGTCGCCTACCTCGCCGCCTACCCAGACCGGCCTGGACTGATCGGGTTCGGCACCAAGGGGTGGAGCAGTTGGCAGGACCCCGTCACCGTCACCGACTGGATCTCCCGTGTTCTCGATCGCGAGGTCGACGTCGCCGAGAAGCTGCAGCGTTACGGCGGACCGGAACGGCACGCGCTCATCTGGGCGACACTCGGCAGCGCTTGGGCTGTCAGCGGTGCCCTCAACTGGCGCCCCGATGCCCCAACTCTGCCGAAGCCCATCGGACCCGACGTCGACGAGGAGTTCTGGGAGATGCTGCTCGGACCCGAGCACGAGCGCCGTCCACCGGCACCGCTGCCCGACCCCGACCTGCCCGCCCCGATCACGCATCTGTGGATCGCCAGCACCCTCTCCCGTCGCGGTGCGCTGCACTGGAGCCACGACGGCGGTTGGGAACGAACCGACTGGCGCACACCCGACCACGAAGACGACATCGACGCTGCGATCGGTCCTGTCGCAGCAGAACCCCTGGGAGACTCCACGGCATGAGCGAACTCGTCACGTGGGAACAACCGGAGATCGTCACCCGCCACGGCCGCCGTCGACCGGACTTCGCCGACGACCCGAGGTTCACAGTCTTCCGGTGGCGGGAGATGACCGACGACCTGTCCCCGAATGAGAACGAGTGGCGTTCGTACCGCCGCGACGACGAAGAGATCGCCCGACTACTGCTCGTACGCAACTACCTAAGCCACTCAGGCGACAGAGCAGTCCCAGCGCTGCTGATCTCCAACGTCGAGGTCCGCGCAGACCTGCGCGGCTCCAAAGACCACATCGGCACAGCACTCGTCGATGCGCTCGCCGCGGACCACCGCGACGAGGAGATCTACCTGGGACCGGCCATGGGGTCGGAGAGGTTCTGGGACCGGTTTGGGTGGCCCATGTGCGACTGCCAGGACTGCGACGGCCACGATATGGTCGTGCGGCGGCCGGCCTAGCTGGGGAACAGCCTCGGAGCGCGCTCGCTTAGCAAGTACCGCTCCATGTCGCCCTGCCGCAGCGGCACGCCTTCCCGCTGCGGGGTCGAGTGGTCGGTGTACCAGTAGAGCCGTCGCACCCCGCCAGCGGTGTGCTGCTGCGCGACCTGACGAGCCTCCGCCGTGGTGAACAGCCACACGCAGTCCACCTCCAGGGAGGTGAAGGCGAGCAGCTGCGCTGGGGTGTCGTGCGGGAAGTTCCAGCCGATCGCCAGCCGACCCCGCCCGCCGGCGGGCGTGCTGCGCTCCACGGTCTTGACCTGCATCGTGGTCGCCGCGCCTGTCGCTGGCGCGTAGACGACGAGGTCGATTCCCGCATCGGTCGTCAGACGTGCGCTGTCGATGCCGAGCTTGAGCAGCTGGTACTGCACCAGTAGCTCCCCAGCGGCACCGATGTGCTGCGTCGTGCGGCGCTTCTGCGGAGGCTCGAGTGTCACCAGGCGGCGTTCACTGAGCCGCGGCGTACGCGTCGCGCACGGCCTGGCTGATGCGTCCGCGCGCTGCGACCTCGTGACCGTTCGCAGCCGCCCACTCGCGGATCTTCGCCAGCTCGTCAGGGTCCGTGCGTCCGGAGGAGCTTGTCCGGGTACGAGTCGATCGACCGCTGGTCTTCCGAGCTGCCGCGACGTAGTCCGCGTACGCCTCGCGGAGCTTGTCGGCGTTCTCGTCGGTCAGGTCGATTTCGTAGTCAGTTCCGTCAAAGCCGAACTGCACAGTCTTTCCCGAGCCGTCTTCGATCGTCTCACCGGTGAGGTCGTCGACGAGTGTGGTCGTGATCTTCTGGGCCATGCTGCTCCAATTCGAGAGGTTTGCCCGAAGCATTGCACACGCCGCAACCTGTACCCGGCAGCACCGACGGATAGTCTCCGAGAGCTCTAACCAGCGTGCACCTGAGATCCGTGGCAGCGATGCTCTCGAACCACTGCACTGCAGACAGTTGAACGAAAGGCACGGCGAATGATTCGCGTCTACTTGGACCAGAACAAGTGGATCGACCTCGCGCGGGCGGCGACGAATCACGAGTCGGGCACCCAGTATCGCGCAGCGCTCGACGCTGCGCGAGCAGCGTCCAGCTCTGACGCAGCGTCCTTCCCTCTCGATCTTTACCGCTACGAGGAGACAGGGAAGCGGGGAAACGCACCTTCAAGAACCCGGTTGGCCGATTTTATGTTCGAGCTGTCACAACAAAGCACAATGGCCCGACCGAATGCACTCTTACCCGGCGAGATCGATCGTGTACTCAATCAGCGCTTCGGGCGACCCGCATTCCCTCGCCGGCCCGAGGTCTTCGGAGTGGGGATCTCCCACATGGCGAGCTCGTTGAGCCTGCCGCCACTCGACCTCAGCCCGCTACCCGAGGGACACCCTTTCAGGAGCGGGGACTTGCGCGCGGCCCTGGAGCACGCCTTCGATCGAGCTGTCGAGCACGGGGTGCTTCGGGCGGGTCCCGAGATGGCTCGAAGCATGGGCCTCGACGTCAAGATGAGAGCGGTTGCCGATCAATACGTCGCCTACGAGAGCTCGCACGCGGAAAGTTTCGAAAGAAAGCACCTAACCGGGGACGATCTTGAATTCGCTGTCCGCTTGACCGACTTCGCGAACATCAAGGTCGCGGTAGTCGAAGCGCTCGAACGAGTGGGACTGACATGGGCCGGTTTCATTTACGGCATGCAGCCTAGCGACGTGATGAGTTTCATGGGAGATCTGCCCACGCGGAACGTAACAAATGTCCTGCGAGCCGCGAAATTCCGGCAGAAGCAAAAGTGGGAGCGCAACGACTGGAATGACATCGAAGCCCTCGCGGTTGCGGTGGTGCACTGTGACGTAGTGGTCACCGAGAAACAGTGGGTTCACCACCTGCATCAGGCTGGTGTCGACGAACGGTACGGAACGACCTTGCTCAGCGATACCTCTAAGCTCGCCCAAGTGCTCGACGTGGCAGACGACGATGAGCCGGCCTAGCCATGCCTGCCGGGGCTGCGCGCTGAGTGAACCGCGACCCACACTTCGCGGCCTCTCGTCGTTACTGCGGAACCTGGGTGACGCTGGCGGTCTGCGGCTCTACGGGGCTACGGAACTTGGGTGACGTTTGCGGTCTATTGGGCCACGGAACTTGGGTGGCGCCCCGTGGGGCTACGGAACTTAGGTGGCGCACAGCAGTCGTCGGCCTGCGCGATCGACGTCCCTGGTCGGTGGCTAGGCTCGCCCTGTGAATGATGCGGATACCTCACCAGCTGCACTCCTCGCGCATCTCGCGGTGAGCGCGTGTGAGATGTCGTCCGAGCCGGAGCAACGCCGTGAGCAGGTGCTCGTGCAGTGGGGTCGGTTCGGCTCGGAGCCCGGTCTGCTCCAGGCCGCTGCGGAAAAGGTGGCTGGTCTGCGGCAGCCCCTCGCGGACAAGGTCGAGCAGAGCGATCGCAAGGCGCGGGCGAGGGAGTTTTGGGGCGCGCCTTCGCCCGAAGACGGGCTGCTCGCGATGCTCGACGCGCGGGCGCTGCTCGAAGAGCTCGCCCGCGAAGTCGACTGACAGCCGCGACATGGACACGGGTGGCATCCGCCTGCGAGCTGCAGGACCAGGGGACGCGGCAGAGATCTCGGAGCTGTCTCTCGCGACGTTCGGAACGAAGGACGGGTCAACCCCGGCGATGATCGCTGAGACCATCCCGTACTGGCGAGAAATCAAGGCGCCGATCGTCGTTGCGCGAGATGCCGACGGGCGGTTCCTGGGCTACGCCTTCGGTGCCCCGAACATCGCCAATGGGTTCGGCCGGGTCGATGGCCAGGTAGCGGTCCTGACACACGTCGCCGTTGTTCCTGACGCTCGTGGTGGAGGCGTGGGAACGGCGCTGGTGGAACGGGCCGTCAAGACGTTCAAGATGCTCGGGTACAGCCGTGTCTTCGCGCAGATTGGAGGCGACCTCGTGAGCTGGTACGAGCGCCTCGGTTGGTCCGTGGGGCTCGAGCGGCGATCGAAGACCTGGGTCGAGCCATACATTCCGCAGGACCACGAGTGGCACCCGGATGAGTTCGAGCCGGGGGAGTTCTCGCCGATCCTGCTCATGGGGTACCTGCCGCAGTATCCGCACCTAGCGGAGCTGACCATTGGGCCAGCGACACCACTCGTCGAGGCGACGTTCACGGTCGCGCCGGACGGGGAAGAGTCCATGCAGCGGGCCGGCGAAGCCATCGGTCAGGAGATCGCTCTCAACCCTGGTGTGGCGTCACAACTCCCGGTAGCGCTGGTCGATCTGCTCTCCGAGAATCGGCGACTCCCCACCGCTGTGCGGCAGCTGCTTCGCGATGCTGACGTGTAGCCGAGATCTGGGTTGAGGCCGCCGCGATCGCCGCTGTGCAGCGTGGCCGGTGGTAGCGGCTCGACGCCGCGCCACGTGTCGCACCGCCAGTCGAGTCCGTAATCGGCAAGGTGAGGGAATGGCACTTAGCGACTCAGACCACGGCGAAATGAGAAACCAGCTTGGCGCGCTAGGCCCCGCGCTCGCGCTAGCAGCCAGCGAGGCCAAGCCGAGGGCAGCGGCTGAACTCAAGCGAATGGCGGACGAGGCAGACGTCCACTGGAAGACCATAGGACACGGCCCAGACCTGCAGGTTGCCAACGCCATCCGAGATCTCCTGTCGCGCGTGATCCTGTTCAAGAAGGCGACCGGGGCGGAGTGGTGGAGGGCTCAAGAGCTGGCGAAGAGCATGGACTACTGGATGTCGAACTTGCCGCTGTAGTAGGCCGTAGCTTCCGCGCGTTCATGACCGACCACCAGATGGTCACGCACGACATGACACGACGCACCATGGTCGGCGTCCGCGGTAGTTGACGCTTTCCATCGATTCGTTCTGCTCTGACGCAGCGGATGAGCCTTCCGTCTGTCAGTCTCGACCCATGATTCGTTCTCACGTACGGGTAAGCCGGGGTGCTGCTGCGCTGACCGTCACGGTGTGCCTCAGTGCTGCTCTCGTCGGATGCGCCCAGCAGGACGCGGACCCACTCGAGGTCACGAACACGGCGACGATCAACGACATCACGGACAACACCGACACCGGCTACTACACAGTCGATTCCGCCGTCCTCAACACCACATCGTTCGGCACAGAGCTGACCCTCGGATTCACGATCCTGAACAGCAACGGGATCAAGTTCAGCCCGGTGTCGACGATCACGTTAAGCGACGGCACGAAGCTGACGTGCAAGGCAGATGATCCCCGGAGAGTGCCATCGCTCGTGGACACCACGGACTCCTGGGACTTCGCGTGCGATGCAGCTGAGTTCCCAACGGACGGGAATGACGCGGCGTTCACCGTTGTCGATGAATACAATTGAGATCAGGGCTGCTGAGACGGCCAGATGCTCGACGTGACAGGCTCGAGCGACCGGTACGCCCGCTGCCATGCTGTTCCGAATAGGTCTGCGTGACGCGGCTGTGTCCCGTAGAACGCGATGAAGCGCCAAGCGCACGAGTGCATTGCGCCCATTAGCGTCGCCGCGAAGTGTGCTACGGCTGCCCGTGGTGCGGCAAGCCCCGCGACTTCGCGGCCTGCATCAGTGATGACGAAGTTGTTGAGGCCGTGCCGGTGCCCGTGGGCCACGGCGGACAGCCCGGAGTACACGTCCCGCCCTTCTCCGTCCTCGAACGCCTCATCGAGCATCGTCGCAACGAGCGCCGTCAGCTCGATCTTGGCAGGTACGGGCAGGTCAAATCCCTTGAGCTCATTCGAAAGCTCTTGCCGCTTCTCCGCGGGGCTGACGGCGTCGCCGTTGCGTGTCCGAAGGGGTTCATTGCGGTTTTCGGGGATACGAAGGTCAGACCGCAGCAGTGAGATCGCTCGGTGCAGGAAGCCGTCGTCATCCGATCCACCGAGTAGATACCAGGTGCGGGCGAGCGACTCGTGGGCACCGCGGGCGACTGTCGCGAGTGCAGTTGACCGGACCGTGGGTGTCCGGATGAGCGATACAAAGGCTCGGATATGGTCGAACGCGGAGAGGTTCGCGAACTGCATCGTGATCATGCCGTCCTGAGCGTGCTCGGGCGATCGACCTCGCCACAGCCGGAACGCGTCGCTTCCCGGCGGCGGCGGGGAAGCCGCCGTCTCGAACGTGATTTGTTCGAACTTCGCAACGAGTAGGAGCAGCGTTCGGCTGATCCTCTGCACGTCGTCGGCGGACAGTTCGAGGGGGCCCTGCGCGCCCGGGGTTGGATCGGCTCCCCATGCACTGCTGTCCGCCGAGGGCGCCTTCATTTCCCGCTCATTCGGTCGATCGCTTCCTGAACGGCGTAGTCCTCAGCCAGTTCGTCGAGCATCGAAGACAGCCGATTCGAGAGCTGGCTGCCCAGGGATCGGAGCCGGTCCGTGTCAACCAGGTTGAACAGGGGGCCGTCTGGACTGCATGAAGCGATCGCGAGCGGCCCGAGGCGGTGCAGAGCTCGAGTCACCGTCTTCTTGCGAGGGTCGCTGCGGTCGGCGTGTGCGTAGTCGTTGTCGTCGAACACCGCTTCATCAAGGTGTTCGAGGGCGTCTCGTAGGGATTTCAGGTCCGGAACCGGATCAGGCTCGGGATCACCAGCTTCCCGTGCGAGCCGGACTAACCATCGCTCCACCTGAGACGCCGTCCACACGACGGAGGCGTTCGCCGTCCACATGGCTCGGAAGCCCTCAGCCAACGAGTCGTCCCCGAGTCCCCATTCGTCGCCGCGGTCGTAGTAGCGGACGGCTTCGGCGAACTGCCGGCTGGCCTCTATTGCCTTGGGAAGTTCCGCGCTGAGCCGCTCTCCCCACGCCAGGGCAAACAGCAACGCGTTGTCGCCATCGGCGGAGCCCGTGGTGACCGACCCGCTGATGTTCGGCGTCAGCCCCATCGTCAGTCCTGAGCTTCGCGCGCTGCTCGCTCATCGAAGCGAGCCCACCAACGATCTTCGACGGTCACATCGAGGCAGAGCTGGTTGGGAACGTCCGCGGTGCCGTTCAGGAGGCGGACGCCAACGACGGTAGCTGTGCCGTGGGAGTTCGTCGCTTCGTCGTACAGCTCGATCGTCGATGCCAGGGGAAGCGGGAGCCGGCCGTCGAGGTAGGCCACTTGGCGCTGTCGATCGACGTCGAACACGAGTGTCTGGTCGTTGAGGGGAAAGGTGGGCGCCTGTCGCTTCTCGTACATGCGGTGACAGTAACTCAGGGAGTTTGGGCTGGTCGGCGTCCGCGCTACTTGGCACAGCTTCGATGTCGCTGCCATCTGCCACGGATTCCGCCATCTTCACGCGGAACCTACACGGGCGGACGCAAGGAACGCCCGGCCTGAAGGGAACAACTGTCAGATCGAACCTTGGCCGGGCGTCCTGTGGACTGATTCTACGGCAGGATGCGGCGAGCGCCCCTAGTAGCGACGGACTCGGAGGATATCCCGACTTGAGGGTGGTGGTTGAGTCACCCCTGAGCGGTATGTGGTTGTCGGTCCCTGTGGTCCGTGGTCACCAGACTTCGAAGCCTTCGGCGTGCCGGACCGCAGTCATGAACGCCCACACACGGCTGTCGTCCAGCGGATACGAGGCGTCCTGCAGCTGGGTGCCACCCTTGCGATCGCAGCCATCCCTCCAGCTGTGCGCCGCGTAGTCGAAGGGGACGCCGAACTCGTCGGGAGCGCGTGCTCGGCACTTCGCACGAGCGTACGACGAGCCTGAATGAGCGCCGTCGAATCTGGCCCCGCCTTCGACCGCAGGCCTGCGGCAGCTTGGCTGCTCAGGAGCGCGGGCGTGCAAGTACCCCAGTTCGTCGTGTCCATATGGAGGCGACGATCGGGACGGTCACCCTGAGTGCACAACAACGGGACCGCTAGCCGATGGGTCGGAGCCCTTCCCTCGACCACGACGGCTACCAGTGCCCGCTCAGACCTCTGAGGCAGTCAACACCCGGATCGATGATCAAGCCCTAGCTCTTCGAGAGCCGCCCGAGGATGACGTGTGGCGGTGGAGGAGGGCATCCTTGATTAGAAACAACGGGCCAGCATATGTGTCCGCAAGCAGCCTGCGGAGAAGATAATTTGAGCGGGCTGCCCATCTACCTGCGCTCGCGCAGGATAATTGCGCCCAGCCGGTTGCACCGTTAGGACGTCAGGTACCGGATACCAAGCCGCATCGAGTCATTACATCTTAGAAAAATGTGCCGCCATCACTTATGATCAGATCGCGTCTCCCGCGTCACTTTTCTAAACTACCACGACGCCATCTTGAAGAGACGCCCAGACTCGTCAACGTCGTGCAGACGGAGAATAATCTCCTCTTCGGTAAAGATAGTGCCATCCTCGCCCGCAGGCGGAAGATCAGCGTCTATGAGCGTCACGATCTGTTGGATACCGATCGCGCTGTACTGCCTCATCACTGCAAGGAGGTTACCCTTTGTTCTAGGATCCAAGGTCTCGAATGCGCCATCATGAAAGACAAACTCGGGGTATCCCATGTGCTGATGCGCCCGCAACACTGCGAGATCGAAGGCGATACAAAGGAGCTTCTTATAGGTGTTTCCACGGTCCGCACTAGTGGCAGTTCCTAAGGAATTTAGAATCTCCGCTCTGAACTCAGGATGCAACTCTGAGTTCAGGCTCACTGTCAGAAGCGCCCCTTGGCTGATGACGTCAGACACTATCTCATCGAAAAGAAGACGAACGACGGTGAAGAGACCGGAGGCGTCCGCGGCGTTTGTAGCCTCCACTTCCCGTTCCCACGCGGAACCGAGGTGTGTGAGCCGTTCAGAGGTCTCCCGAATCTTGCCGCGGAGCTCCTGTAGGCGATGAATGTGCTCACGCTGACGAGTCAGAGACACTATATCGGCCCGGAGCTCAATCATTTGATCAGAAACCGTCTTGTACTTTCTGAAAACGTCCGTGTCACCAAGAAACTCCAAAGACGATGCACGTTCTGCACCGAGGCCCTCGAGCCGTCCGTTGATCTCTTCGAGTGACTCGTTGACTTGCTCCAGCTCCTCGCGGAGATATTGATTTCGCTCGTCGGTGATGGCGCGATTGAAGTTGACTAGCTGTGTGAAGTCCTTTCTAATCTGCCCAGAGAAGAGGACGCCAGCCTCAGCGAAGATTCGTGCAGCATTGTCTACATCGAATAGGATGGCATCGGCTTCGAGGGCGGTGAGGAGCCGTCTGCGATTGAAGCCGAGCGAATAACGTTCCGCATTGAGTTCCGCGATTTGCTCGTCTAGCTCATCTATCAAGCGTTTGGTGGCGTTTCGGTCTTGTTCACGAAAGTCAAGAGAGTCAAGGAGTTTTTGTTGTTTCTCAGCGTCACTCTGACGTAGCAACAGCAAGCCCTCGATCTTGCTGAGGTCCTCCACGGAACCTCCCAGTTCGCGTTGCACAACTTTTTCTGCGCTCCGAAGCTCCTCTACTTCGCTCTCCGCCAAATAATACTCACTCAGAAGCGCGGAATTGAATCCGAGAATGTGAGCAATGTAAGGCTTCCAATCGGCGTGCGCGGAGGCGAAGTGGCCCAGCTGGAAAACGTCCCGGTAGTCGCGTTGTGACCGTATGAGATATCCGAGACCTTTTCGAAAGTTCCACGGTTTGACAGCTTCAAGGTTAAGCATGCCATCGAGAAGGGTACGCGACCGTTCAAAGGGAACACGCCAATGATCCCAGCCTTCCTCGTCGAGGTCGGCCATATCAGCATCACGTGTCGTGTGCCTTTTGAAGGCTGCCTTACTCGGCTCCGCTACTGCGCGTCGAACTGTTACGTAGTAGCCGGGCCTTAGTTCGATTTCGAGAAAGAAAATGAACGAGGAGAATAGATCCGGGTTCCTAAACAGGAACATTTCGCGGTCGCGGCGTGCGAGGAGGCAGAAGTCGATTACTTGCCCCAGTGTCGTCTTGCCTAAGTTGTGCGTGTTCTTGTTCTGATTCTCGGGAAGCTTGATTTCGGCCAGAACAACATTGAGTCCACTCGAGAAGACAATTGGAGCGAACAGGTCGTGGTGATTGCTATAGAGCTTAGAGAGCTTCATTTGGACCTACATACTCAAAGGAGTCGGTTTTCGATCTGTACTCGACGAGCCCGAGTATAAAAAGAAAGTTGACAGCCGGCATAAAAAGAACGTCCCCGCTGTTCACCTTCTTCCCTGCTGCCGCAACGAGATCCACATACGACGAAACTCGCTCTGCGCGCAGCTTCTCGAGAAGTATCAGGGAGATGTTCAAAACCGTCTGGTCTGGGTGTGCGTGTTTAGATGGCTTCAACATTCTCAGCCACCTGCCCTATGTCGCAATTCCAGTACATGTAAAAGAGCAGAGACCGTGTCAACCGCTTGTGACTGCGTTGCCTGAGAACGGCGTCGCGGGAATAGAGGAGATCGAGTAGATAATTGAGGACGTCGTCGAAACTTTGGTAATCCTTGCGCTTTGCGATTATCTTGAGTTGAATCTCGTCGACGGTAGCTTCGTATAGCTCTAAAAGTTCGACGTTCTCAGGGGCTGCAAGAAAGCTTCGAATCTGGCGTTCATCTACCAGCACCAGGCGGCGAAGCTCGGCTGCGTATTCGGCGGTCATGCCATTGAGTCGATTCTTCTTGACCAAAGAAGTACGCTCAACTGGGGCGTCGTCGATTGTTGCCGTGATGAGGTCGCGCTGGGAGGCAAAAGAGACCACAATTTCCGCCAATTCGTCCGGACTTATGATCAAAGGTGAGTCGACTGGGTCAAGCCCCGCGGTTTCGACAATTTCTTTGAATCGACGGAGCCACAGTTCCAGCTGCTCGAGACCACAAATGTAGATCGAGGTGCTAGGAATTCCGCAAGCACTTGATATTGCAGATCTAATCTCGGACTCGACTCCGGCAGTCAACCGACGGTTGGCAAACAGCATGTAGTGGTCAAGATCGCCCTTGTCCTTCAGCTTCTTGACTTTCGGGAGCTCAAGGGCCAGCACACTCGTGTTGCTTTGCTGGCTGAAGAAGTCGGTTTCGTTGAAGGAGCGGTTCAGACCATTCGTGTGCTTTGCCTGAATGACTACCCGCCCTTCCCACGGGCTGGAGGTGCTCGGCATTAATTGAGCAGTGCCCTCGAACCGGGCGTCCCGGCCGCCATCAGCGCCATCCGCGAAGCCCTGAACGGCGATACCGAGCAGCTCCTGGCAGATGAGCACGACCAGCTCTTCGAACTGGTGTGGATACAGATCTTCGTAGGCGAAGCGAGTCACGCGTCCCCCTTCCCGTCGTGCGTGCGCGTTGGTGCCAACGACACACAGACGCGGGCGGAGCCAGTCTGTCATCTCGAACGCCGAGGAGTCGCCTGTCGTTGCGTGTGGCGGAGCGGCGGGTGGTTGCTGGTGGTGGACGTGCTTCGGGTGCTTTCGCCGGGCGATGTCAGGGGCAGGGCACACGGGCTTTGTCGAGCGCCGCGGCAGCGTCGGCGTTGTACTCGACGAGCAACCATCTAGCCAGGGATGATGATCGGCTCGACCGGCTCGGCGTCTGCCCAGATTGTGTCGAACGTGCCGCGGTGGTCGGCGGTGGCGTCTTCGGACAACTCGATAGCGGTGGTCACCTTGGAGCCGCCGAGGGACGCCCCGAGCATAAGGCCGGCCCCCTCGCTGGGCAGCATGTAGCGGTCATGGATTGTCGTCGTCAGTCGTACCTTCAGATCCGGGCGCGTGCCCACTGCGAGGGCCAGGTGTTGGAGTCGAGACTCGGGGCTCTTCTCGTTGCGGTCTTTGACTGGCCGGGGGCCGGTCAGCACACGAGACACCGACGTGATGCGCGCGAGCACGCGCACGTCGTCTGCGCCGAGGTACGGGTCGACAATCAGCACGTCGGGTAGGTCGATGAGCTGTGTCAGGACCGCTGAGTAGAACACCGGCTCTCGCGCGACGCCGATGACGGCCACCGGATCACTGTCGGGTGTCCGGCGCGCGGCGGCTTCTGCTGCTGCGTCGATGTTCGCCAGCGCACGTCGCCCGGCATCCGTGGGGGTGTAGCCACCAAGGGCTGTCCGAGCCAGACCGAGGGCCACGAGATCATCGGCGATGTGGTGGTAGCCGTAGACATGTGACAAGGGCAGTCCTCTGAACAGATTGGTACCCGTTGCAGCGGCAGCAGCCACATGGTGTGCGTCCGCCTGCTCGAGTAACACCAGGTGTCGAAGACCAGCCTCGTGCTGAGCGCTGAGCGAGGTAGCCATATTTCATGTTCCCTTATGGACCGCATGGTGCAAGGTCTGGTCCTCGCCTCGCACCGTGTTGTCAGGTGCGCCAGGCCACCCAGTTTATTGCTCCGATAGCGAACGTGGCAGTAAGTTAGTAGCTACTGATTTCAGGTGACCAGCGGCGCGAGCACGGCACGAGGGGCCGCAGGCAGTGTCTCTCGGTGGCCCCTCGTGCTGTGCGCGAGCGTTAGTTTTTGAAGCCAGCAGCTTCGGCCGTGTAGAGCACGGATAGTAGCCGCGCGGCCCCCGGAGGTGCGCATCACGTCTGCTCGGTCCTGCCACCGATAGACCACACCCCGCTGCCGTTTTGGGGTATACCCCAGCGCCACAGTCGCGGCTGGCTGTGCGCCTGTGGCTCTAGGGTCCCCCTCAGGCCTTCGCCACACATCTGTGCGCTGATCTAGAGCTTCAGCGGCGCAACACGGTGGCGAGGCCTAGTGGGGACCGACGTGAAGGCTTGCGCTTCGCAGCGCACACTCGAGGAACAGGCGAGTGGGCCTGGCACACCGGATCCGACGCGCCGTGGCTTACCCCGCTGCCAACGAGGAGGCAGCCACGGCGCGGATTCGCGCACACAGGAGAGTGCACCAGAGACGCACCAAAGACGCTCCTCAAAAGAAGAAAACCCCCGCGTGAACGGGGGTTTTCTGTGGCGGTACCGGTGGGATTTGAACCCACGGTGGAGTTGCCCCCACACATGTTTTCGAGACATGATCCTTCGGCCGCTCGGACACGGTACCGGGAAAGAGTTTACACGATCCGGGAGGCCCGTGATGACACCGCGGGTCGGCTCTCCCTCCACAGGCCGTCACCTGCAGGGCTCTCCCCACACCCACAGGTCCTCCTCGTCTCCGGCAAGACCGGCGGGCGTACCGTCCACGGCATGAGAACCCGCTCGCTCATCGCACTCCTCACCTCCGTCGTCGGCAGCCTCGGCGTCGTCGGTGCCGCAGCCGTCGGTGCCCGCGCCGGCGTGAAGGGCCAACGGGCAGCGGCGCAACGGGTCGTCGACATGCTCCCGATCCACGCCGACTGGTGGCGCGAACGACAGCAACACGAGGGGCAGCTGCTCTACGTGGCGATCGGTGACTCGGCAGCGCAAGGCGTCGGTGCGACCGCACCCGGGCGTGGCTACGTGGGGCTGCTCGCGCGGCGCATCCGGCACCGTTCCCACATGTCGGTCCGGGTGGTGAACCTCAGCGTGTCCGGTTCGACCACGTGGGGCGCGAAGCGTGATCAGCTGCCGAAGCTCCGGCACTACGCGCCCGACATCTGCACGGTGTCGATCGGGGCGAACGACATCGCCGACTTCGACCCGGACAAGTTCGAGCGGAACATCCGGGCGATCTACGGTGCGGTCCCCTCGCACGCCGTGGTGGCCGAACTGCCGTGCATGTTCGTGCCGGACCGGGAGCGCAAGGTGGCGGTGGCGAACGAGATCGTGCACCGGGTGGCCGACGAGTTCGGGCTGACGGTGGCGCCGCTGCACACCATCACCAAGCGGGTCGGGCTCCGCCGTACCTTCTTCAACAGCTACGGCGACCTGTTCCACCCGAACGACCGCGGCTACGAGATCTGGGCGAGCGCGTTCGAGCCCGCGGTCGACGCCCGGGTCGACACGGTGGCGGCGATCCGGCACTACCTGTCCGTGCGCGAGGCCGAGAACCTCGGTCGCGAAGCCGGGGCGGTGGCGAACGCCCGCGCCGAGCAGGACACCGACGGTGCCGAGGCACTCGACCACGCCTCCCGCCAGGGTCCGGGGCCGGTCGAGCGCCTGCGCCACCGGATGACCGGGTCGATCGCGCTGCCCGACGAACGAGACCAGACGGACGAGTCGGGCGACCACGCCGGTGATGTCGGCCGTACGGCCTAGCCTCGACGACATGGCGCGCCCGCAGTCCCTCTACCGTTGCACCGAGTGCGGCTGGACCAGCATCAAGTGGGTCGGCCGGTGCGGTGAGTGCCAGACCTGGGGCACCGTCGAAGACAGCTCGGCGGCGTCGGCGAGCACCCGGGGTACGTCAGCGGTCGCCGTCACCGGCGCCCGGGCCGCGCGACCGATCACCGAAGCCCGCGGCACTTCCGTGCAGCGCTGGCAGACCGGCATCGGCGAGTTCGACCGTGTGCTCGGCGGCGGGGTGGTGCCGGGTGCGGCGGTCCTGCTGAGCGGCGAGCCGGGTGTCGGCAAGTCGACCCTGCTGCTCGAGGTCGCTTCGCGAGCCGCAGCCTCGGGCAAGCGCGTCCTCTACGTCAGCGCAGAAGAGTCCGTCGACCAGGTCCGACTCCGTGCCGAACGCACCGGGGCGATGCACGACGACCTGTACCTGGCGAGCGAGGTGGACCTCGGCGTCATCATCGGCCAGATCGACCAGGTGCAGCCCGACCTGCTCATCGCCGACTCCGTGCAGACCATCTCGTCGAGCTCGATCGACGGCATCGCGGGTGGCACGTCCCAGGTGCGCGAGGTCGCCTCGACCCTGATCCGCATCGCGAAGGACCGCGCCCTGCCCGTCCTCATCGTCGGTCACGTCACGAAGGACGGCACGATCGCCGGCCCGCGGCTCCTGGAGCACCTGGTCGACGTCGTCTGCCACTTCGAGGGCGACCGGCAGACCGCACTGCGCTTCGTCCGGGCGCTCAAGAACCGCTTCGGCCCCACCGACGAGGTCGGGTGCTTCGACATGGGTGGCGACGGCATCCACGAGGTCCCAGACCCCAGCGGCCTCTTCATGTCGAAGAACGCCACCCCGGTGTCCGGCACCTGCGTCACCGTCGCACTCGAGGGGCGTCGCGCGCTGCCGGTCGAGGTGCAGGCCCTCATCGTCCCGAGCTCGGCGCCGCAGCCACGCCGGGTCGTGAACGGTGTCGATGCCTCGCGTGTCGCGATGCTGCTCGCGGTGCTCGAACGCCGTGCCGGCCTCAAGCTGTCCGACGCCGACGTCTACGTGTCCACGGTGGGCGGCATGAAGCTCACGGAGCCCGGTGCCGACCTGGCGATCGCGCTGGCCCTCGCGAGCGCTGCACGTGACCGCCCGTACCCGCACACCCTTGCAGCCGTCGGTGAGATCAGCCTCGCCGGCGAGATCCGTCCGGCCACGGGCACGAAGCAGCGCGTGAACGAGGCCACCCGCCTCGGGTTCACGACGGTGCTCGGCTCGGACTCCGGGCACCTGCGCGAGGCCCTGCGTGTGGCGTTCTCGATGACGCAGTCCCCGCGCGAACGCGAACTCGACCGCGCGTTCTGAGGCGCTACGCGCGCAAAGCGGCCAGCAGGTCGGCCGGCGCGGCCTGCATGGTGTGCGGGCCGGCGATGTCGAAGAACACGCCCTCGAGCATGTCGAGGTGGGCGGCCAGGAACTCCTCGAGCCGCGGCCCGTCGTAGACCATGACCTGCCGGATCTTCTCGTCCGGCACCATCGCCGTGTAGGCGTCCGCCGACGAGAACAGCAGCAGGATGCGCTTGTCCGACCCCTCACGGCCGAACACCCGTACCTGCATGTCCTTCTTGCCGGTGACGAGTCGGGGGACGATCACGATGTCGTGGCGGAGCGCGAACGCCACCGCAGCGACGTCCTGCTTCGCGAGGGCTTCCTCGAGTTGTTCGCTCCGGAAGCGCTGTTCCTTGTCTGCCATCAGCTCAATTCCACCAGATTTTCGTCGTTCCGTGACGCACGGGTAGCCAGTCGGCCCAGAGCACGCTAGCCTGATGGGACCGCTTCGGCGGCGCTCAACGTCCGGGCGAGGTGGTTTGCCCCTCAACCCGGGCCCCAGGGTCACTGGCCGACAGGCCTGACCCCGAACCCGTCCCGCCGGCACCTGCCCGCGTGGCGCATCACCCCCGTCGACGTACGTCGGGGTCTCCGTCGGTGCATCTGCACCTTGGCGGAAGCAAGAAAGCTAAGGAAACGCCATCATGGCATCTACCGGTACCGTCAAGTGGTTCAACAACGAAAAGGGCTTCGGCTTCATCGCCCCGGACGACGGCAGCGCTGACGTCTTCGCGCACTTCTCTGCGATTGCTGGCAACGGCTACAAGTCGCTCGAGGAGAACCAGAAGGTGGAGTTCGACATCACCGAGGGCCGCAAGGGCCCGCAGGCGGAGAACATCACCGTCCTCGGCTGATCACATCAGCTTGAACCGGCCCCGTCGTCTTCGGACGACGGGGCCTGTTGCTGTTCCCGGCACCCCTGCCAGGCACAGCGCAGCCGGAGCGGATCAGAACCGAGAACCCGGTTACTGCAGGATGAACTGCACCGAGGTCTTCGACTCGAGGTTCCCGACGGCGACCTGCAGGTGGTAGCTCGCTCCCCCGGCGGTGACCGCCGGCCGTGACGAGTCGCACGTCGACGTGGACGAGCGGGTCCGGTCCCAGGCGATCGCCGGGGTCGTGAGCGTCTGACCGGCCTTGATCGTGACGTCCTGGTTCGTCCCGCCGGTCTGGCAGTCCTTCGACGACCAGTACTGCTCCTGGCCGGAGCTGATCGTCAGCACCTGCTGCGCCGATCCGAGGTCCAGGTGGCAGGAGTTCGTGCCGGAGTTCTTGATCGACATCGCGATCTTCGGGTCCTCGGTGGGGCCGTAGGCCGACTTGTCGAGCACCGGGGTCAGGACGATCTGGTCCTTCGTGCAGGTCGAGCCGTCGGCAGCAGCGGGCTTCGACGCAGAAGCCGAGGCGGAAGCCGACGGCTTCGGCGCAGCGGACCGCGAGAACCCAGGACCGGCCGCAGAGCCGTCCGACGACGCACCGGCATCAGCAGAGGCCGACGCGCTCGGCGCCGCCGACGTGGCCCCGCTCCCCCGCCCGGCGACGATGAGCACCACGACCAGGACGACGACCAGCAGCGCCCCGAGCACGAGCGCACGGCGACGCCAGTAGACGACCGGCTTCTCGGGCCCGACGGGGTGACGCAACGACGACATGCGCACAGGGTAGACAACGGCGCGGGCCGCACACGGCCACCCCGCCGGTCGGCACGAGAAAGCGTCAGAGGTTCTTCAGCATGCGGGTGTTGCCGAGGGTGTTCGGCTTGACCCGGGCGAGGTCGAGGAACTCCGCGACCCCTTCGTCCGACGAGCGGACCAGTTCGGCGTAGACATCCGGCGGGACGACGCTCTCGCCGATCTCCAGGTACCCGTGCTTCGCGAAGAAGTCGACCTCGAAGGTCAGGCAGAAGATCCGGGCGACCCCGAGTTCACGGGCGTCGTGCTCGAGCGCTTCGAGCATCCGGTGCCCGACGCGCTTGTGGATCCACTGCTCGTCCAGGGCGAGCGTGCGCACCTCGGCGATGTCGTCCCAGAAGACGGCGAGCGCGCCGCACCCGATGGGGGTGCCGTCGGGCCCTTCGGCGATCCGGAACTGCTGGATCGAGCCGTACAGAGCGACGTTCTCCTTGCCGAGCAGGATGCGCCGGTCGACGTAGGGGGCGATGAGCCGCTGGATGTGCGGGACGTCCGAGGCGAGCGCCGGACGCACGAGGATCCCGTGGTCGTCGCGCTCGTGGAACGCGTGCTTCCCGTGCTCTGTCATCCGCCCCACACTACTGCGCGACGCCGGACGCGCACGCCCTCCGCGACGACGCCCGGACGGTACCGCAGGGGGACAGCGCTGCTGAGTGCCGCCCAGGTCGATCGGCCTACCGTCCGGTGCATGCCTCAGATCATCGAAACCGTCGACGTCAACGTCCCCGTCCGCCCGGCCTACGACCAGTGGACCCGTTTCGAGGAGTTCCCGCACTTCCTCGACGAGGTCGAGAAGATCGTCCAGGTGGACGACAAGACCACCGACTGGACCGTCAAGGTCGCCGGCCAGGAGCGCCAGTTCCGCGCCCTCATCACGGAGCAGCACCCCGACGAGCGTGTCGCCTGGACCGTGAAAGACGGCGAGACCGAGCACGCCGGTGTGGTCACCTTCCACAAGCTCTCCGACACCGAGACGCGCGTGACCGTGCAGATCGACTGGGAGCCCTCCGGCATCCTCGAGAAGCTCGGCTCCGCCGTGGGCGTCGGCGGCCACGCCGTCAAGAAGGACCTGCAGAACTACAAGGAGCGCGTCGAGAACGCGCCGACCCAGCCGGGCTGGCGCGGCGACGTGCAGGCGTAGTCCGCACCACACGACGGACGGGAGGCGCGGTGCCAGTCGGCACCGCGCCTCCCGTTCGTTCGTCCCCCGTTCGGCATCCCCCCATCGAAATGCCGACCTGACGAGCGAGCGCGAGCCTGGCAGAGTGGTGACACCGGCCGACGCGCTGGGTCAGTTTTATCATGTCTGAGACAGATGTGAGAGTGGGGACACGTGATCGAGTACAACGACGACGACGCGCACCGTCGGGAACTGTCGCGCAAACTGCAGCTCCTGATGGACGTCGTCGAGGCCAACTCCGGCCACCGGCCCCCGTACAAGGAGATCGCCGCCGAGATCGAGGCGCAGGGCGCGTCGATGAGCCGCCCGCGCTGGGGCTACATGCTCGGCGGCAACGGTCCGGCCGTCCGTGACCAGCGACTCCTGGCGGCCCTGGCGACCTACTTCGGCGTCCCGGCCGAGTACCTGACCGACGCGGCCGGCAACACGGACGTGCCGGAGCGGGTGCAGGCGCAGCTGGAGCTCGTGCTCGAACTCCGCAAGCGCGAGGTCGTGGCGTTCGCCACCCGGCGTCTGGGCGAGTTCGCCTCGGCGGACGAGATCCGCGAGTTCACCGACCACCTGCGTCGCCTGGACGAGTCGGGCGGCACATCGTGAGCGGGTACCGCGACCGGTTCGGCGCCCTGCGTCGGCAGACCGAGGCCCGTCGCCGCGTGCAGCGCCTCGGACTCCCCCGCCGCCTGTCCCTGCCGGAGCTGACCGCGCGGGCCGAGGCGGCACTCGGCAAGCCGATCCACGTGCGCACCACCGAGCTGCCGGGCGACCTGTCCGCGCGGCTCATCCAGCGCATCGACCACGCCCTGCTCGAGACCCGCCCCGGCCTGTCCGAGCGCTCCAGGGTGGCCTGCGTGCTGCACGAGCTCGCCCACGTGTTCATGGACGACACCGGCTGCGACCACCAGGCGTACACGGGGCTGCTCACCGGCCGGACGGCGTTCACCCGCTCGCTCGACACCCCGCACGAGCAGGCCGTCGAACTCGTCGCCGATCAGCTCGCGCTGCGGATCGGCCTGCTCGACCCCGAGGGCCAGCCCGGGATCTTCCGGTGACGCGGTGACGCTGCACGTCTGGGGGTCGATCCCGGTCTGGCTGATCCTGGCGGCGCTGGTCGTCCGGCTGATCCTGGTGCGCACCCAGTCGGCCAGCGTCACCTGGCTGATGGCCTGCTGCAGCTGCGTCGCCGTCGGGCTCACGATCAACCAGCCCGACGTCACGACGTTCCTCGCCGGTGTGACGCACGTGCCGAACATCGCCGACCTGATCGGCCGCTGCCTGATGGTGTGCGGGATGTTCGCCCTCGCGCAGTCGGTCGAGGCCGCAGCACGCTCGGCCAGACTCCTGCGCGCCAGCCGCATCATCGGCTGCGTGCTCGTGCTCATCGCCCTCGTCGTGCTGTTCGGCCTGATCGACGCACCGACCCCGACGGCGCAGTTCATGGTGGTCTACGGGGACCAGGTGCCGACCGCGCTGTACTCGGCGGTCGAGATGACCTACATCGCCATCGTGATCGCCCGGTCAGCCGTCGCCGTGCTGCGCGGGTTCCGGAGCGACGACGGACTCGGCCGCCTGTACTGGCTCTTCGTCGTCGGCGCCGCCGGCCTCGTGCTGCTCGCCGGCATCGCGATCGCCCTCGACGCCGTGCACGTCGCCGGCGCCGACGGAGCGGTCGGGGTCCTGTCGAAGCTCTACACCCCGGTGTTCCTCGGCTCGATGGTCCTGCTCGCCATCGGCGCGGCCGGCGGCGTGCTGCCCGACGCCGCACGGGAGTTCCGCGACTGGCGGGCCGCCCGACGCCGGTTCCGGGCGCTCGAACCGGAACTCCGGCGGCTCGAGACGGCATCGGGCAACACCGGGCTCTACTTCACGATCGTGTGGCAGCGTCGCCAGTGGCGGAGTCGGCAGCACCGGCTCTCCGTCGAGATCGAAGACCGCGCGCGCGAGGCCGGGCAGGCAGTGCCGGCCGCTGCGACGCTCACCACGGCACGACTCAGGGAGATCACATGACCGGCGCACGCATCACGGCACTCGGCACCGCGGCGGGGGCGGTCGGCACGCTCGGACTCGGCGCCTTCGTCGCACGGCGGCTGCTGTTCCCGACGCCGTACGCGGCGACCGCCACGGTCCGCAGCGCCACGGACACCGAGGTCGAGCTGACCGCCACCCGCGACACCCGCCTGCCGGGCACCTACGACCTGCAGCGAGACGACACCCGGGTGCAGGTCGGCCCGATCGTCGCCGCGACCGGGGCCGGCAGCGACGGCGACACCGTCCGCCGCAGCGTCAACGGCACCGTGCCGACCGGTGACTGGGGCTGGGGCGCCCTGCGGTACGACGGACCGGACGACGTGCCCGGCACCGAGCCCGAGGCCGCCACGACCCACGTGGTCCACGTGCACGGGCAGTCCCTCGGGCCGCGCCAGGTCCTGCGCGGGGTCGGGGTCTGGCGTTCGCTCGGCGCCTCGTCCGAGGTCGTCGACACCACCGACCTGCCGCTCCGCTCCCTCGACGCCGGGGCAGCGGATCGCATCGTCGCCGCCGTCCGCGCCGCCCGAGCCCGCGGTGCCCAGCGCGTCGTGCTGCAGGGCTGGTCCGCCGGCGCGCTCGCCTGCTCCGTCGCCGCCGCACGCGTCGACGTCGACGGACTCGTGGCCGTCTCGCCCCTGCTCGACGTCGCCTCGGCACTCCGCGGGGCCGTCCGCGGGGCGCGCCTGCCCGCGTTCGTCGGCACGGTCGCCGCACGCATCGCGACCACGAACGTGCTGTCACGGCTCGCCGGGGCCCCGACTCCCGTGACGACGACCACCTGGCAGGCCTCGTCGACGCCGACGCTGCTGATCCACTCCGAGGCCGACGCCCTGGTCGCGGCCGACGACGTCGTCGCCGTCGGGGCACAGCAGGGCGCCACCACGGTCACGTTCCGCACGGCACCGCACACGCTCGAGTGGAACGAGGACCCGGAGCGCTGGGAGCGCGCAGTCCGCGACTTCGCCGGACAGCTGCCCGACGCCTCCTGACGCGGCTCCACCCCGGACGTGCAACGGCCCCGGTCTGCGAACAGACCGGGGCCGGCTGCGTCTCGATCCGTTGGGGGGAACCGATCGAGCGCGACGCGCGAGGAGTTGGGGGGAACGTCTCGCGCGTGACCATCACAGTACCCCCGGACGGGGGTCCGTGCCCGCAAGGACGCGCAGATCGGCGATGCGGGATCTGAACGCGACCCGAGAACGGACAGGAGGCCCGGTGCCAGCTGGCACCGAGCCTCCTGTCCGCGGAGTGTCAGGTCCTAGGACTCGATCTCACCCTGGGGCGTGTCGGTCGCGGCCTCGACCGCGGCTGCACCGGCGAGGACCTCTTCACGGCCCGGCTGACGCCCGGTCTCGAAGTGGAACGCACCGTCGACGAAGTCGACCTTCACGTGGTCGCCGGCGTTGAGCTCACCCTGCAGGATGTGCTCGGACAGCTGGTCCTCGACCTCGTGCTGCATCGCGCGACGCAGGGGCCGAGCACCGAGGGACGGGTCGAACCCGACCTTGATGAGCTGCTCCTTGGCCGGCAGCGTGAGCTCGACGGTCATGTCGCGGTCGAGCAGGCGGTCGGCCAGACGCTTCACGAACAGGTCCACGATCTGCAGCAGCTCGGGCTGCGACAGCTGCGGGAACACGATCGTGTCGTCGACACGGTTCAGGAACT
This sequence comes from Curtobacterium sp. MCPF17_018, assembly GCF_003234135.1. Lineage (NCBI taxonomy): Bacteria > Bacillati > Actinomycetota > Actinomycetes > Micrococcales > Microbacteriaceae > Curtobacterium > Curtobacterium sp. MCPF17_018. Next base: position 54,576 of record NZ_QKSJ01000006.1, read on the forward strand.
CGGGCTTGAAGTGCTTCTTGAGCTCCTCGTTGACCTTGCCGCGCATGCGGTCGTAGCCGACGGCCGAGTCACCCTCGACCTGGAAGCCCACCGGGCCACCGGCGATGCCCTGCGAACCGAGGTTCGTGGTCATGATGATGACGGTGTTCTTGAAGTCGACCACGCGGCCCTGACCATCGGTCAGACGGCCTTCCTCGAGCACCTGCAGCAGCGAGTTGAAGATGTCCGGGTGGGCCTTCTCGATCTCGTCGAACAGGACCACGGAGAACGGCTTGCGGCGCACCTTCTCGGTGAGCTGGCCGCCCTCCTCGAACCCGACGAACCCGGGAGGGGCACCGAACAGGCGGGACACGGTGTGCTTCTCACCGAACTCCGACATGTCGAGGGAGATCAGCGCACCCTCGTCGTCGAACAGGAACTCGGCGAGGGCCTTGGCGAGCTCGGTCTTCCCGACGCCCGTGGGGCCGGCGAAGATGAACGAGCCGGAGGGACGGTTCGGGTCCTTCAGGCCGGCACGGGTACGACGGATGGTCTTGGACAGGGCCGAGATGGCCTCTTCCTGACCGATGACGCGCTCGTGCAGTGCCTTCTCCATGAAGACGAGACGCGAGGTCTCCTCTTCGGTGAGCTTGAACACCGGGATGCCCGTGGCCTGGGCCAGGACCTCGGCGATGATGCCCTCGTCGACGGTGCCGGACGCGGCGACGTCACCCGCACGCCACTGCTTCTCGAGGCGGAGACGCTCGCCGAGGAGCTTCTTCTCCTCGTCGCGCAGGCTCGCGGCCTTCTCGAAGTCCTGCTCCTCGATGGCGGCTTCCTTCGACCCGCGGACCGTCGAGATCTTCTCGTCGAACTCGCGGAGCTCCGGCGGCGCCGACAGGATCGACAGACGCAGGCGAGCGCCGGCCTCGTCGATCAGGTCGATGGCCTTGTCCGGCAGGAAGCGGTCCTGCACGTAACGGTCCGCCAGGTTCGCCGCGGCGACGATCGCACCGTCGGTGATGGACACCTTGTGGAACGCCTCGTACTTGTCGCGCAGGCCCTTGAGGATGTTGATCGCGTGGGGCAGCGACGGCTCGTTGACCTGCACCGGCTGGAAGCGACGCTCGAGTGCGGCGTCCTTCTCGAAGTGCTTGCGGTACTCGTCGAGCGTGGTGGCACCGATGGTCTGGAGCTCACCGCGGGCGAGGAGCGGCTTGAGGATCGAGGCCGCGTCGATCGCGCCCTCGGCTGCACCGGCACCGACGAGCGTGTGGATCTCGTCGATGAAGACGATGATGTCGCCGCGGGTGCGGATCTCCTTCGTGACCTTCTTCAGGCGCTCCTCGAAGTCACCGCGGTAGCGGGACCCGGCGATGAGCGACCCGAGGTCGAGCGAGTAGAGCTGCTTGTCCTTCAGCGTCTCGGGCACGTCGCCCTTGACGATCGCCTGGGCGAGGCCCTCGACGACGGCGGTCTTGCCGACGCCGGGCTCACCGATCAGGACGGGGTTGTTCTTGGAGCGGCGGGAGAGGATCTGCATGACCCGCTCCATCTCCTTCTCGCGCCCGATGACGGGGTCGAGCTTGCCGTCGCGCGCGGCCTGGGTGAGGTTCCGACCGAACTGGTCGAGGACCTGCGAACCCTGCTGCGCGTTCTGCTGCTGCTCGCCGCCGACGGCGACCGCTTCCTTGCCCTGGTAGCCGGACAGGAGCTGGATGACCTGCTGGCGCACCCGGTTCAGGTCGGCGCCGAGCTTCACGAGGACCTGGGCTGCGACACCCTCGCCCTCGCGGATCAGGCCGAGCAGGATGTGCTCCGTGCCGATGTAGTTGTGGCCGAGCTGCAGCGCCTCGCGCAGGGACAGCTCGAGCACCTTCTTGGCGCGCGGCGTGAACGGGATGTGCCCGGTCGGCTGCTGCTGGCCCTGCCCGATGATGTCCTGGACCTGCTCGCGCACGGCATCGAGCGAGATGCCCAGCGACTCCAGCGCCTTGGCGGCGACGCCCTCGCCCTCGTGGATGAGGCCGAGGAGGATGTGCTCGGTGCCGATGTAGTTGTGGTTGAGCATCTTCGCTTCTTCTTGAGCGAGGACGACAACACGACGGGCCCGGTCGGTGAATCTCTCGAACATGTGCTCTCCCTTGGCCCCTGATGAGCGGAGCCGACGCTGTGCCGGTCTCGTGTGAGTCCGGCCAAGTACTTCGAGAGTAACCAGCGCTCCCCCCGGGGGCTGCCCCTGTTCGCCGTGGGCGTGACCAGGGTGCGTCTTGTGCGCAGTGAGCGAACGACGAGACGGACTGGAGGCCCGTGGCGATCCCGCCACGGGCCTCCAGTCCGCTTGCCGGTCGCGCTGGGTCAGGCGCGCCGCACCGCGCGACGCAGGTCACGTCGGAAACGGCGCGCGTCGACGCCGAGGGCGTCGAGGACGTCGTGCGCCGATCCGGCGAGCGGATCGTCGACCGAGTCGAGCACGGCGAGGACGACGTGCGGCGGTCGGATGCGCTCCGAACGCCCGGCGGTCGTCGCGGCGCGGGCGAGCACGCGCATCGCAGCGGGCGTGCACGCGACGCGGTCGTGTTCTCCGGGGCAGGTGGTGTGGGCGCCGACGAAGGCGCGGATGCCGGAGCGGACGGCGTCGGGGGTGATCCGGTGAGCGTCGAGGACGGGCCGAAAACGGGGCATGCCGGCGCAGAGCGTGACGGCGGCCAACAGCAGGTGTTCGGCGTCGACGAAGCCGAAGCCGGACTCGTGGGATTCGAGGTCGGCGAGCAGCACGATCTCGCGGCCGTGCCGGACGGAAGGGAGGGCGACGGAGAGCTGAGCGGTCTGCATGTATTCAGAATATCTCATGCCTCTGCGGACGACCCGCCCGCATCGGAGGTCCGCTCGGTACGATCCGGTCATGGAGCAGCCCGTCGTCGGCCTCGTCGTCCACCCGACCAAGAACGTGCAGGAGTCCGTGACGACCCTGCAGCGCTGGAACGCGTCCGGCCAGGGCGAGCTGCTCGCCCGCCGCGCGGACGCCCAGCGCATCGGCGGCGGGGTCGACGTGGTCGACGACGACGACTTCACCGACCGCGTCGACCTGGTCGTGGCCCTCGGCGGCGACGGCACCATGCTCGGCGCGATGCGGCTCGTGGCGAAGCGCCCGGTGCCCGTCCTCGGGGTGAACTACGGCAACGTCGGGTTCCTGGTCGAGATCGAGCCGCCCGAGCTCGAGAGCGCGCTCGAACGACTGTCCGCCGGCGAGTACCAGCTCGAGCCGCACCACGCGCTCGAGGCCAGGTTGTCCTGGGGCGGTGCCCGCACCGACTACCTGGCGTTCAACGACCTGACCATCGTGCGGCGGCCCGGCGCCGGGCAGGTCTCGGCCGACCTCAGCGTCGGGGGCCTCGGGTACGGGTACTACCGGGCCGACGCCATCGTCGCCTCAACCCCCGCCGGCTCGACCGCGTACAACTACGCCGCCGGTGGGCCCGTGCTCTCCCCCGCACTGTCCGGCTCCGTGGTGACGCCGGTCGCGCCGATGGCCGGGATCGACCGATCCGTGGTGCTCGCCGCGCGGGAGCGCTACCGGTTCGACATCGCCGAGGGCACCAGGAGCGCAGCGCTCGAGGTCGACGGGCTCGTGGTCGGCGAGGTGGCCACCGGGGCGCAGATCGACATGCGGCTCCGCAAGGACGCCGGCAGTGTGGTGCGCCTCGACGCCGAGCGGCACGGGCGTACCGGGCGGGTGAAGCTCAGCCTGCTCGACCTGCCGGTGCGGCCAGACCAGTTGGTCGAGCTCATCCCGAGCGACCTGCGGCAGAAGCTCCGGCGCGAGATCGACGACTGACGCCGCGTCGGTGCTGGCCCTGGCCCTGGCCCTGGGACCGGCCCGGGCCCCGGGGACGTGAATGGCCCGCTCGAGCAGTGCTCGAGCGGGCCGTCCCATCACCCCACCGGATCGTCTTCCCACAGAACGACCCGGTTTCCCCGCGCCGGCACGGGTGAACGTACCGGCCGAAGTCCGCTGACCTAGTTGGTCAGGTACAGCTGCATGTCCTGCGAGACCGCCTTGGCGAACAGACGCAGCTTGGCGCGCGACTCCACGCGGCTGACGGCCTGGCGCGTCGTGTGCACGATCTTCGAGATCTCGTCGAGGGTCATCGGCTTGTCGTCGTCCAGGCCGTAGCGCATGCGGATGACGTTCGCCTCGTCGCTGGGCAGCTCGGCGACGATGGAGCGGATGTCGCGGTGCAGCAGCGTCGTCTCGGTGAGCTCGTTCGGGCTCGCGGCGTCCTCGTCCTCGATGAAGTCACCGAGTTCGCTGTCGTCGGAGTCGCCGACCACGGTGTGGATCGAGACCGGCTCGTGCGAGCGGCCCTTGAGGTCGACGAGCTCCTCGACGCTCATGCTCAGCTCGGCGGCGACTTCCTCCGGCATCGGCGCACGGCCGAGGTCGACGGTCAGGTCACGCTCGGTGCGCGAGATCTTGTTGATGAGCTCGACGGTGTGCACCGGGATGCGGATCGTGCGTGCCTTGTCGGCGAGACCACGCGAGATGGCCTGGCGGATCCACCAGGTGGCGTAGGTCGAGAACTTGTAGCCCTGCGTGAAGTCGAACTTCTCGACCGCACGGACCAGGCCGAGGTTGCCTTCCTGGATGACATCCATGAAGGGCAGGCCGCGCTGCGAGTACCGCTTGGCGATGCTCACGACGAGGCGGAGGTTCGAGGTGATCATGCGCTCCTTGGCGCGCTCACCGTCACGGACGAGCCAGCGGAGTTCACGCTGCAGGGTCTTCGCGAGACCCTTCTCGGTGGCGAGCTTCTCTTCGGCGAAGAGCCCGACCTCGATGCGGCGTGCGATCTGCGCTTCTTCCTCGGCGGTGAGGAGCGAGAGACGGCCGATGTGACGGAGGTAGTCGCCGACCTGGTCGACCGAGGCGCCGCGGACACCCGCGAGCTGCTCGTCGGCCTCGACCTCGGTGTCGAGGGAGGTGGTGGCGGACTCGGCGGTCGCGGTCTTCGATGCCGATGCCTTCTTGGTGGCGGTGCGGCGGGTGGTGCTGGGTGCAGCCGTTGCGATCGTCATGGTGTTTCTCCCTGCGTTCGACGGTGATGGCTTCGTGGGGCGTTGCCGGGGGGTGCTGATGAGTAAAGCGGCCCGGAGGTGTACCCCACAAATCGTTCGGAGCGATTCTCAGGGTTCTCCGTGCTTCGTCATCGAAAGCGTCCCCCGCGGGGTACAGCCCACCGACAGTTTGGTCCCCCATTCGGCCCTGGATCAAGCGGCTAACGCCGTGTTTCCGGCGTTGCAGGCGTGTTTCACCAGCGTTTCCGATCGTGTACCCCAGGCGACTGCGTACTCCGGACATGCAAAAGGGGTACGTCCGACCGGATCAGTGCGATCTGGTCGTCGTACCCCGAATACCGAATGGGTGGGGGTCACCAGGAGGGTTCGAGCCACCCGTCCCGGCGCTTGGAGACCTCGAGGTCGGCGTCTCGGTCGAACTCGTCGTACTCGCTCTCGATGTCACCGACGAGGCTGCGGCCCGTGAAGGGATGTGCGGTGGTTGCCATGCGGACGATGCTCACCCCGGCACGCGTCGGCGAGGTGAACGGTGCGTGACGGTCCGTCGGCGCTCAGACGTCGAGGTCGTCGACGTCGCCCTCGTCGTCGAGGGGTCCGCCGTCGGCTTCGCGGTCGGTTCCGTCGGCGCCGTCGGGCAGGCCGGCCGTGCCCGCCACCGGGTGCCCGAAGGCGTCCTCCACGTCGAGGTCCTCGAGGTCCTCGAGGTCCTCGACGGGTTCCGGGAAGGTCGGCATGCGCGACAGCGTCACACCGCGCGGTGAACGCCGGGTGAAGTCAGCGAAAGGACGTGCGCGCCGTGCAGCGCGCGGGGAGCAAGGTGCTGCGGCTGTGGCTGTGGCTACTCGGCCGACGTCGGCGCGGGGCGACCGTGCTCACGCTCGAAGCGGGCGCGCTCCTCGGCCTCGACCTTGGCGTACGCGGCACGCTCGGTCCGGTCGGCACGCATGATCGCGCGCATCACGAACCAGAAGATCAGGCCGACGACGATGGTCGGCGTCAGGGCGAAGACGATCCCGCTTACGACTCCTTCAGGCACCCGAGCATCGTACCCCGGTGGACCGGGAGTTATTTGACCAGCGGGAACAGGATCGTCTCGCGGATGCCCAGGCCCGTGATGGCCATGAGCAGGCGGTCGATCCCCATGCCCATGCCGCCCGACGGGGGCATCGCGTGCTCCAGGGCCCGCAGGAAGTCCTCGTCGACGCGCATCGCCTCGAGGTCACCGCCGGCCGCGAGCTTCGCCTGCTCGACGAACCGCTCCCGCTGCACGACCGGGTCGACGAGCTCGGAGTACGCCGTGCCGAGCTCGAAGCCGCGGACGTACAGGTCCCACTTCTCGACGACGCCGGGACGCGTGCGGTGCTGCCGGGTGAGCGGCGAGGTGTCGACCGGGAAGTTCATCACGAAGGTCGGGCGGTCGAGCGAGTCGATGACGAAGTGCTCCCAGAGCTCCTCGACGTACTTGCCGTGCGTGGCGTGGGCGACCTCGACGCCCTCGGCCTCGGCGAGCGCCTGCAGCTCGGACAGCGGGGTCTCCGGGGTGATCTCGCGCCCCGCGGCCTCGGACAGCGAGCCGTACATGTCGATGCGGGGCCACTCGCCACCCAGGTCGTAGGTGCTGCCGTCGGGCAGGGTGACCTCGAGCGCACCACCGGTGACCGCGCGGGTGGCGTTCTGCACGAGCTCCTGCGTCAGGTCGGCCATCTGCTCGTAGTTGCCGTACGCCTGGTACGCCTCGACCATCGCGAACTCGGGCGAGTGCGACGAGTCGGCGCCCTCGTTGCGGAAGTTGCGGTTGATCTCGAACACCCGGTCGATGCCACCGACGACGGCACGCTTCAGGAACAGCTCGGGTGCGATGCGCAGGAACAGCTCGGTGTCGAAGGCGTTCGAGTGCGTCACGAACGGTCGGGCCGAGGCGCCGCCGTGCTGGGTCTGCAGCATCGGGGTCTCGACCTCGAGGTACTCGTGCGCGGTGAAGGTCTGGCGGAGCGAGGCCATCACGGCAGCGCGGGCACGCACGGTGGCGCGGGCCTCGTCGCGGACGATGAGGTCGAGGTAGCGCTGGCGGACCCGCGTCTCCTCGTTGAGCTCGTTGTGCAGGTTCGGCAGCGGCAGGATCGCCTTCGCCGCGATCGCCCAGTCGTCGACCATGATGGACAGCTCGCCGCGGCGCGAGGAGATCACCCGCCCGTGCACGAACACGTGGTCGCCCAGGTCGACGAACTCCTTCCAGCGGGCGAGGGACTCGTCTCCCACCTCGGCCAGGGAGACCATCGCCTGGATGCGCGAGCCGTCGCCCGACTGCAGGGACGCGAAGCAGAGCTTGCCGGTGTTGCGCGAGAACACCACACGACCAGCGATGCCCACGACGTCCTGGGTCTCCTCGCCGGTCTCCAGGTGCGCGTACTGCTCGCGCACGGCCGGGATCGTCGTGGTGATGGGGAGCTCGGCGGGGTACGCCTCGATGCCCGACTCCAGCAGCTTCGCCCGCTTGTCGAGCCGGACCTGTCGCTGCTCGCTGGTCTCCTGCTCGGCCAGTGCGGCGGCGGCGGCGATCGCGGTGTCGGGGGTGACGGTCTCGTCGGTCATGCGGGTGCGGCTCCGATGGTCGTGGGGGTCGGGGGAAATGCTACCCGCGCCGCGGTCCCGCCCCCGAACCGTGGCCGCCCGGCCCACAGTTCCCGCCCCCTCGGCTGAATTGAGCGGTGGGTCCCGACCACCCCGGGCTGCAGAGCTACGGGCTGCAGAGCTACGGGCTGCCGGGCTGCCGGAGCCGAGACCGCGGTCACAACACCCCGCCCGCACCACGCCCGCCGGTCACAATCTGTCGGCTTGAGCACGCGCAGCCGACAGGTCGTGACCATTCGGCGGAACTGCGCGGGGAGTCTTGACCAGCCGGAGTTGCCGAGCCCGCCGGAACAGGAGCCGAGACTGGGGTCACAACTCTCCGCATGCGTCAGGCCCACCGGTCACAATCTGTCGGCTTGAGCACGCGCAGCCGACAGGTCGTGACCATTCGGCGGACCTGAGCGGGGAGTCTTGACCAGCCGGAGTTGCCGAGCCCGCCGGAGCCGAGACCGCGGTCACAACACCCCGCCCGCACCACGCCCGCCGGTCACAATCTGTCGACTTGAGCACGCGCAGCCGACAGGTCGTGACCACTCGGGCGGAACTGAGCGGGGAGTCGCGACCTCTCGAGCGCCCGGCCCCGACTTCCTCCCCGCGCCGCGGCCCGCCCCCGAACCGCTAGAGCGTCGACTGCCCGTCGGCGGCGGTGAGCGCGTTGTCGACGGCGGAGCGGACGAGCGCACCGAGGACACGACCCGGGTGTTCGACGCCGATGCCGGACAGGGTGCCCGCCGACTGGTCCACGATCGCGGTCGAGAAGCTCACGGCGGCCCCCACCGCATCGGCGTAGGCGGGCCGGTCGCCCTCGGCCACGACGAACGGTTCGGCGCCCATCTCGACCACGAGCGCCTGCGCGATCGGCAGGACGGGCGCCGGTGCGGTCACCGCGCAGTACGCGTCGCGCAGCCGGGACAGGTCGACGCTCGTGCCCGTGAAGGCCATCGCGGGGTGGATCGCCAACGGGATCGCACCGGCAGCCATCGCCGGGGCGAGGATCCCGACGCCGTGGTCCGGGCTGGTGTGCACGACGAGCTGCCCCGGCTGCCAGATCCCGGCGTCCGCCAGACCCTGCACGAGCGAGGCGAGCTGGTCGTCCGGCACCGCGAGCAGCACGAGTTCGCTCCGCTCCACCAGGTCCGGCGTCGCGAGCACCGGGGCGCCCGGCAGCATGGCCTCGGCGCGGTCACGGCTCTCGTCGGACACGGCGGTCACCCCGACGACGGCGTGCTCCGCGTTCGCCAGGGCCGCTCCGAGGACGGGTCCGACCCGTCCGGCGCCGACGATGCCGACCCCGAGACGCCCGGCCCTCATCGTGCGGCTCCGGTCGGGGGGACGTCGGCCCACCCGGCAGGGACGGCGCCGGACCGGTGGTCCGCCGTCGGTCCGGCAGGGATTCCGGACCCGGGCACGGTGTCGGCCGCAGCGTGCGTGGCCGTCGCGGGACGGGCCTCCCGTTCGCGCCAGCGGTGGGTCGTGTCGACCGCTGCGGCCTGGACGGCACGCTGCGTCGTCTCCGACCACAGGCGCTGCGCGTCACGCGCGTCGAGCGCGCCGACGCGGGCCGAGACCGGTCCGGCCACGGTGTGGACGTGGACGGCTGCGAGCCGCAGGGCACGCTCGAGCGGACCCTGCTCGACCTTGACGCTCTGCACCCGGGGCAGCGGCACGATGACGAGCGAGCGCCACACGGCACCGAGCCGCAGCAGCACCGCACCCTGCACGAACCGGTAGCCGTTGCGCCGGAACGCGAACGGACGGAGCCAGGCGCCACGTCGTGGGGAGTGCACGAACCCGCCGCGGTCGCCCGAGGTGGTGAGGCTGTCGTCGACGACGTCCACGGCTTCGGCCGCACCCTCGCGCAGCGCTTCCTGCGAGGCTTCCGGGCCGGCGACGACGGTGCCGACGAGCCCCGGCAGGATGATGTCGAGGACCTCGCGGACGTCCGCCGTGGTGCCGACGGGCAGCACGATCGAGGACACCTGCTGGTTGCTCGACGCCCCGTTGCCGGCGCTCGTCGCACGGTTGATGCGGATGTCCCACCAGCCGAACGGACGCCACAGCAGCGGCTGGGCGACGCTGACGGCGTGGATGCGGCCGGGCGGCAGCGTCTCGTTCGACGTCGAGACCAGCCCGAAACCGATCCGGATGCCGTCGCGGGTCTCGGCGATCGTGTACTGCAACGAGCGGGAGAACTTGCGGACGTAGTAGCCACCGGCACCGAGCACGGCGGGGAACAGCCCGAACAGCAGGCCGTACTCGCCGGTGACGGCGACGCTGACGATCATCGCGGTGATGACGAGCACGAGGAACAGCGTCGTGCCGGACAGCAGCATCGACGCGATGAGGCGACCGGGGCGCACCTTGACGATGCGGGTGGCGTGCACGGCTGCCGGGTCGAGCTCGGGCGAGAACATCTCGTCGACGCGGTCCTGCAGTGCTCCGTGCGACTGCCGCGACGGACCACCGTGGCCGTCGTCGTCCTTCGCGCCGGACGCCAGCACCAGGATCCGCTGCCGCAGGTCGTCGGCGGCACGGGCCCCGAGGTAGGCGAGCTGCACGTTGGCGTCGTTGCCGGCCTGCGCGATCTCGAGCTTGGCGGTGCCGAACACCCGGGGCACGAGCGGCCGCTGGATGTTGATGCCCTGGATCCGGTCGAGCCGGGCCTTCCGGTGGTTCCGGAACAGCACGCCCGAGCGCACCTCGACGATCTCGCCGGTGACGCGGAACTCGTGCATGCGCCAGGACAGGTAGAACAACCCGATCAGCACCACGAGCAGCACCACGATGCCGAGCAGGACCCAGCCGACGACGCCGTGCTCGTACACGTACCGGACCGGGTCACCGTCCTCCTGCTGCTCGCCCGGGATGAAGAACTCGACGAGCCGGTCACGCAGGCTGTTCAGCACGTAACCGAGGATGACGATGAGGAAGATCCCGCCCTTGAGCAGCGGGGTGAGCGGGTGCAGGCGGTGCCACTCGCCGTCGGTCAGGGGTGCCGCGGCGGCCGCGTTGCCCCGGGTGGGCGGCGCGGGCGGAGCGGGTGGCGGGGTGCCCGGTCGGAAGGTCACGGACGACCCCTACAGTCCGGCGCGACGGGACTCGGCGAGCTCGACGAGGCGGTCGCGCAGCTCGTCGGCGTCCGCTGCCGGGACACCCGGGATCCGGACGTTCGTCGCGGCGGCGGCGGTGACGAACTTCAGCTCGCTCATGCCGAGCGCCCGGTCGAGCGGCCCGCGGGCGACGTCGACGAGCTGCATCCGGCCGTACGGGACCGCCGTGAACCGCTGCCACATGAGGCCGCGGCGCACGACCAGGTCGTCGTCGCGGAGCGCGTAGCCGATGGCCCGGACCCGTCGGGGTGTGAGCGCAGCGGTGATCGCCGTGACGACCGCGACCACGATGCCGATGGTGAGCCACACGGTGCCGGCTCCGGAACCGAAGCCGTCGGTGACGATCCCGATGAGCACGCAGCCCGCGGTGAGCACGACACCGATCACGAGCGTGGCGATGAGTTCGGTCCACACGAGCTTCGCGGACACCCGCTGCCAGGCGATCCCACCGAGGCCGAGGCCGGGCTCGTCGAGTCGTTCACGCGGCATCGCGGGCCTCCTGGGGTTGCTCGGTCAGTTCGCCGTCGTCGAACCGTTGCGGGGATCGTCACGGTCGTCGTCGTCACCCGGGGGTGCGATGCACATCCGCTCCGCCACGAGTGCGCAGATCGTCAGGACGATCCCGCCCCCGACGGCGATCACGTTCGGCAGGGTCGAGCCTAGCGAAGGCGTCGCGGAACGGGTGAGCAGGTACAGCACGAGGCCGAGGGCGAACCCGCCCAGCAGCGTGCCGCAGATGCTGGACGCCTTCGCGAGCACGACGACCCGCGTCGCGTAGAGCGGGTCGACCGGCCGCTGGCGTCCGGCGCCGTCGCGCGCATGCCGGCGCACCGGGCGCGCCATGAGCACGACGGCGACACCGATGAAGGCGAGCGTGATGCCGAGCGGGATCGAGAACAGGAACGTCGGCAGTTGGCGCGACGCCAGGACGGCGTCGAGCGCGAAACCGGCGACCACCGTCACGACGGCGATGCTGAGCAGCGTGGAGGCGCGGGTGGGCTTCATGCGCTGGTCGCGCTCCCCGCCGGCCGGGAGGCCCGTGCCGGCTCCGCGAACAGGCGCGGCTCGTCGACGCGCTCGGTGTCGTCCCCCACGACGGCGAGCAGGTCGGCCACCGGTCCGGCACCGGGCAGGACGGCCTCGGGGTCGGCGTCGAGCCACGGGGCGAGCACGAACGCGCGCTCCGCCGCCCGGGGGTGCGGCACGACCAGGGTGTCCGTGGCGATCCGCAGGTCGTCCACCGCGACGACGTCGAGGTCGAGGGTGCGGTCGCCCCACCGGACCTCGCGCGTGCGGCCGTGGGCGTCCTCGATGCCGTGCAGGGCGTCGAGGAAGGCCTGTGGCTCGAGTTCGGTGTCGACAACCACGACGGCGTTCCGGTAGCGGGGCTTCGACGTGTCGAGGCCGTCGAGGGTCACGGCGACCGACTCGACCTCGCGGCTCGAGGCCACCGGCTCGACCCCGGGCAGGGCGGCGATCGCGGTGGCGGCGGCGCGGAGCGTGCTCCCCCGGTCGCCGAGGTTCGCTCCGAGGGCGACGACGACCCGGTGGGTCATTCTTCTTCCTCGTCCGGCACCGTGGCGCCGCGGGTGCGTCGGATGGTGATCGAGACGTCGGTGAACGGCACGGTGATCGGGGCCTGCGGCTTGTGCACCGTGACCTCGGTCGCCAGCGCGGCACGGTGGGTGAGCACGGCCGCGGCGATGCGCTCGGCCAGCGTCTCGATCAGGTCGACCGGGTCGCGTTCGATCTCGGCGACGACCTGCTCGGCGAGGACGCCGTAGTGCACGGTGGCGTCGAGGTCGTCGCTGCCCGAGGCGGCACGGGCGTCGAGCTCCACGGCGACGTCGACGACGAAGTCCTGGCCGTCCTCGCGCTCGTGGTCGAAGACGCCGTGGTGTCCGCGGGCGCGGACCCCGGTGAGTCGGATGGTGTCGTTCACGATCGAGCTGCCCTCCAGGCGTCCCAGACGTCGAGCACGGCACGGGTCGGTGCCGGGTCGTGCACGCGCACACCCCACGCGCCGCGTTCGGCGGCGAGCAGGCTGATGGCGGCGGTGGCGAGGTCGCGCTCCCTGGGCGGAGCGCCCTCGGGGCTCCCGACACCGTCGAGGAACCGCTTGCGTGAGGCGGCGACGAGCACCGGCAGGCCGATCGAGGCGAAGCGCTCGTAGCCGGCCAGGATCTGCCAGTTCTGCACCCCGTGCTTGGCGAAGCCGAGACCCGGGTCGATGACGACCTGCTCCTGCCGGACGCCGAGCACGATGAGTTCGGCGACCCGGAGCTCGACCTCGCGCCGGACCTCTTCGACCGCGTGGGTGTACTCGGCGTTGCGGTACATCCGGTCGCTGTGGCCGCGCCAGTGCATGACGACGAAGCCGACGCCCGTCGACGCCACGACCCGGGCCATGTCCGGATCGGCGAGGCCGCCGGAGACGTCGTTGACGATGGCGGCGCCGAGGTCGACCGCGCGCTCGGCCGTCGCGGCGTTCATGGTGTCGACGCTGACCGGGATCCCCTCGGCCACGAGCTGCTGCACGATCGGCAGCACACGTTCCTGCTCGACCGGCACGGGCACGCGCTCGGAACCGGGCCGGGTGGACTCACCACCGACGTCGATGACGTCCGCACCGGCGGCGACGAGGTCACGTGCGTGCTGCACGGCGGCGTCGTAGGCCTGGTGCAGTCCACCGTCGCTGAACGAGTCGGGGGTGACGTTGAGGATGCCGAGCACCCGGGTGCGCTCCTCGGCCGGACCACCACGGTCACGGCGACGGCCGGTCACGACCTCCGGCACCGGCTGGGGTGCACGGAGGTCGATCGCGACCGTCGCCGGTTCGGCGGCGGCGGCGCGGGCACGACTCACCTCGGCGAGTCGACGCTCTCGTCGCGTCGGCAGCTCGGTCATGCCGGCCTACGCGGGGGCGATACCCGGGTTGCCGAACGGGCGACGACGGGTCTTCGAGGTCGACTCGGAGTCCGACGGGTCCGCTGCGGTCGAGGCGGCCTTGCCGGGCACGTCGATCGCGGGAAGGTTGCTGACCGGGCGCTTGTCGCTGGAGAGCCACTGCGGGCGCTCCGGCAGCTTGCGGACGTCCTTGAAGATCTCCACGAGCTCCGGGGCGTCGAGCGTCTCCTTCTCGAGGAGCTCGCCGGCCAGGCGGTCGAGGATGTCGCGGTTGTCGTTGAGCACCTGGTAGGCCTCGTCGTGCGCGGCCTCGAGCAGGGCTCGGGTCTCGGCGTCGACCGTCTGGGCGATGGTCTCCGAGTAGTCGCGACCGGTGCCACCGCTCATGTCACGGCCCACGAACGGCTCACTCGAGCCGGAACCGAGCTTGACGGACCCGACGGCCTGGCTCATGCCGTACTCGGTGACCATCTTGCGGGCGGTGCCGGTGGCCTTCTCGATGTCGTTCGAGGCGCCCGTGGTCGGGTCGTGGAACACGATCTCCTCCGCGACGCGACCACCCATGGCGTAGGTGAGCTGGTCGAGGAGCTCGTTGCGGGTGACCGAGTACTTGTCCTCGAGCGGGAGCACCATCGTGTAGCCGAGGGCACGGCCGCGGGGCAGGATCGTGATCTTCGTGACCGGGTCGGTGTGCCGCATCGCCGCTGCCGCCAGGGCGTGGCCGCCCTCGTGGTACGCGGTGATCAGGCGTTCCTGGTCGGACATGATCCGGGTCCGGCGCTGCGGGCCGGCCATCACGCGGTCGACGGCCTCGTCGAGGGCACGGTTGTCGATGAGCTGCGCGTTCGAGCGGGCGGTCAGCAGGGCCGCCTCGTTCAGGACGTTCGCCAGGTCGGCGCCGGTGAAGCCCGGCGTCTTGCGGGCGAGCAGCTCGAGGTCGACGCTCGCGGCGAGCGGCTTGCCCTTCGCGTGCACCTCGAGGATCTGCTTGCGGCCGGCGAGACCCGGGGCGTCGACGCCGATCTGGCGGTCGAAACGGCCGGGGCGCAGGAGCGCGGGGTCGAGCACGTCGGGACGGTTCGTCGCGGCGATGAGGATGACGTTCGTCTTGCCGTCGAAGCCGTCCATCTCGACGAGGAGCTGGTTCAGCGTCTGCTCGCGCTCGTCGTTGCCACCGCCGATGCCGGCACCACGGTGACGACCGACGGCGTCGATCTCGTCGATGAAGACGATGGCCGGCGAGTTCGCCTTGGCCTGCTCGAAGAGGTCGCGGACACGGCTCGCACCGACACCGACGAACATCTCGACGAAGTCCGAACCGGAGATCGAGTAGAACGGCACGCCGGCTTCACCCGCGACGGCGCGGGCGAGCAGGGTCTTGCCGGTTCCGGGAGGGCCGTAGAGCAGCACGCCCTTCGGGATCTTCGCCCCGACGGCCTGGAACTTCGCGGGCTCCTTGAGGAACTCCTTGATCTCGTGCAGTTCCTCGATCGCCTCGTCGGCACCCGCGACGTCGGCGAACGACACCTGCGGGTTCTCCTTGTTGTTGATCTTGGCCTTCGACTTGCCGAACTGCATGACCTTCGAGCCGCCGCCCTGGGCGCTCGAGAGCAGGAACCAGAACAGGGCACCGATGATCAGGAACGGCAGCAGGATGCCGAGCAGCGACAGGAACCAGTTGCCCTGGGCGACGCGGTCGTTGTAGCCGTCGGGCAGGTTGGCGTCGTTGACCGCCTGTACGACCTCTTCGCCGCGCGGGGTGGAGTAGTAGAACTGCTCCTGCTTGTCGCCGTCCTTCAGGACGAGGTCGACCCGCTGCTCGGTGGAGTTGATGGTCGCGGACGAGACCTTGTCATCGGAGAGCTGCTCGAGACCCTTCTGGGTGTCGATCTCTTGCGTGCTGCCCTGGCTGATGACGCTCCAGCCGATGAAGATGCCCGCCAGCGCGATCAGCACGTAGAGGTACGGGCCGCGGAAGATGCGCTTGAAGTTCATGTGATCCGGGCGCGAGTGCCCGACACCTTTCTCTGCCGAAGTTGCGTGCAGGTCAGCATACGGCCGCGATTCTGTGGCGAGAATGGGTGTCCTCTGCGGGCGAACTCACCCCCGGGCCAGAGTCGGCCGAGTGCTACCCGAGCGCGGCGGGCCGCCCGTCAGGAGTAGACGTGCGGAGCGAGGACGCCGACGCCGCGCAGGTTGCGGTAGCGCTCGTCGTAGTCCAGGCCGTAGCCGACCACGAAGGCGTCGGGGATGTCGAAGCCGACGTACTTCACGTCGACCTCGACCTTGGCGGCCTCGGGCTTGCGCAGCAGAGCGACGATCTCGACGCTCGCGGCACCGCGGGACTGCAGGTTCTGCTTGAGCCACGACAGGGTCAGACCGGAGTCGATGATGTCCTCGACGATCAGGACGTCACGGCCGTGCAGGTCGGTGTCCAGGTCCTTGAGGATCCGCACCACACCGGACGACTTCGTGCCGGAGCCGTACGACGACACCGCCATCCAGTCCATCCGCGCCTGCATCTTGAGGTGGCGCGAGAAGTCCGCCATCACCATGACGGCACCCTTGAGCACCCCGACGAGCAGCGGGTCGCGGCCCGCGTAGTCGGTGTCGACGACCGCCGCGAGCTCGGCGAGCTTCTCGTCGATCTGCTCGGGGGTGAAGAGCACTTCGGACAGGTCTGCCTGGACGTCGGAGAGTTCCACCACGCCAGCCTAACCGGCGCTGAACTCGATGCGGTCGCCGGTCCGCGTGGCACGGACGCCCGGCAGGTCGATCGGGCCCTGTCCGCTCCAGTCCGTGACCAGCCGGCAGACCTCGAGCGTCTGCAGGCGCGACAGCGTCACCCCGAACTCGCTCTCCACCGCCAGGCGCACGAGTCGCTGCCGGAGCGCCGGCGGGTTCGCCCCGAGCGCCCGCACCGACAGCGAGATGCCCGCCTCGGAGTGCTCGGCGATGTCCTCGGCAATCTCCTCGGCGAAGTGGTCGAGGGCGGCGGAGTCCTCGCGCAGCTGGTCGGCCGTGCGGGCCAGGGCCTCGGGCACCCCGGCACCGAGCTCCCGTTCGAGCACCGGGAGCAGGGTGTTCCGCACGCGCACCCGTGCGTACGCGGGGTCGTCGTTCTGCGGGTCGTGCCACGGCGCCAGCCCCGCTGCGGCGCACGCCTGCCGGGTCGTGTGGCGCCGGACCGACAGGAGCGGCCGGCCGTACGCCGGACCGCCGTCGCGTCGGGCGAGCGGTTGCATGCCGGACAGGCTGTCCGGCCCGCTGCCGCGCAGCAGGCCGAGCAGCACGGTCTCGGCTTGGTCGTCCAGGGTGTGGCCCAGCAGCACCAGGGGTGACCCGGTGGCGGCCGCGACCTCGGCGATCGACGCGTGGCGGGCCTCCCGGGCGGCGCCTTCCGGACCACCGTCGGAGCCGACCGTGACCCTGCGGACCGTCACCGGGTCGAGTCCCAGCTCGGATGCCTGCCGGGAGGCGCGGCTCGCGACCGCCTCGGAACCCGCCTGGAGCGCGTGGTCGACGACCACTGCCCCGGCCCGGAGACCCTGCTTGCCCGCTTCGAACGCGGTGGCCGCCGCCAGGGCGAGGGAGTCCGGTCCACCGCTCAGTGCGACGAGGACCAGGTCGCCTGCGGCGACCACACCGTCGTCGACGGCTGCGGCGAGCAGGTCTCGGACCGCCAGGCGGGTCTCGGCGACGGCGGGGTCGAGCCGGAGACGCGGAGAGTTCACCCGGTAACGTTAGCCGCGCTTTCGCAACACACGACAGTCCCCGAAGCAGACACAGGAGCGCAACATGGCCGCGTACGACGTCGTCGTCGAGATCCCCAAGGGCAGCCGCAACAAGTACGAGGTGGACCACGAGACCGGTCGCGTCTACCTCGACCGCGTGCTGTTCACCTCGTTCGTCTACCCCACCGACTACGGGTTCTTCGAGAAGACCCTGGCCGACGACGGTGACCCCGTGGACGCGCTGCTGCTGCTCGAGTTCCCGACGTTCCCCGGCGTCGGCGTCAAGGTCCGCCCCGTCGGCGTCTTCAAGATGAGCGACGAGGCCGGCAACGACGAGAAGGTCCTCGTCGTCCCCGCCAAGGACCCGCGCTGGGCACACATCCAGGACATCTCGGACGTGCCGGAGCAGACGAAGGCCGAGATCGCGCACTTCTTCGAGCGCTACAAGGACCTCGAGCCGAACAAGTGGGTCAAGGCCGAGGGCTGGGGCGACGCCGCCGAGGCCGAGCGCATCGTGCAGGCCGGTCAGGCCGCGTACGTGCCCGGCTCGCACTGACGATCCCCTGACGACGAACGGCGCCCGCTCTCCATCCGGAGGGCGGGCGCCGTTCTGTGGTGTGCGGGGCGCACCTGGTGATGGCGTACCTGATGGAAACGGGCGTACCTGGTGCTTTGATCCGTGCAGGTACGCCCGATCTCGCTTGCTACCGCAGCCGCTCTGGGAAAGAACGGGCACACCGAGAGCGGGCTACAGGGAACCGCTCGGGCGGGCGACGTACGGCATGAGCTGGTTCGGCAGCCAGATCGCGCGCTCGACGACGCCGACGCCAGGGCGCGCGGCCTCGACCATCGTGCCGTAGCTCGTCACGATCGAGTCGTGGTACGCCCCCGACGCCGTGCCGTTCGACGAGTAGAACAGGATGTCGCCGGGCTGGCGCTGGGACAGCGGGACGAGGCGGCCGATCGACTTGAAGTAGTTGTACTGCCAGACGACGTTGTGGCCGCCGGTCGCGATGCCCTGCGAGCTGTAGGCCATCATCACGAGGCCGGAGCAGTCCCAGGTGTTCGGGCCGGCGCCGCCGAGGACGTACGCCTTGCCGAGCTGACCGCGGGCGTAGGAGATCGCGCCGGCGGCCTTCGATGGGCTGCTCGGGGCCGGTGCGGGGGCAGGGGCTGGCGCGGGAGCAGGTGCCGGGGCGGGTGCCGGCTTGCTCGGCGTGCTGGGGGTGCTCGGCTTGCTCGGGGTGCTCGGCTTCGCGGGGGTGCCGGTGTTCGACGGGGTGCTCGGCTTGGACGGCGTGCTCGGGACGGCCGGGGTGGAGGTCCCGCCGCCGGTGCTGCCGGTGCCGCCGGTGCTGCCGGTGTTGCCGGTGTTGCCCCCGCTCGTGCCCCCGCCGGTGGCGTTCCCGGTGCCGGCGTCGCCCGTCTGCTTGGCGATGGCGGCCGCGGCGGCCTTCGCCTGCTGCGCGCTCCAGTACGCGGTCTCGGTCGCGACGCTCGTGCCCTTCAGGTACGCGAGCTGGCGCAGC
Organism: Curtobacterium sp. MCPF17_018; assembly: GCF_003234135.1. Classification (NCBI taxonomy): domain Bacteria; kingdom Bacillati; phylum Actinomycetota; class Actinomycetes; order Micrococcales; family Microbacteriaceae; genus Curtobacterium; species Curtobacterium sp. MCPF17_018. The sequence continues at coordinate 73,545 of NZ_QKSJ01000006.1, forward strand.
ACCTCGGCCTGCTGGTCCTGTTCCTTCTGCACCCGGGCCTGGGCGCCTGCGGCCACGTCGTTGGCCGTCGCGAAGGTGGTCTTCGTCGCCTCGGTCGCCTTGCTCAGGGCCTTCTCGGCAGCGGACTGCTGGGCCGCCAGGGACTCGACGGTCTTCTGGTCGGCGCGTGCCTCGGCCAGGACGGTCGCGGAGCGCTCGGACAGGTGCGACATCGTGCCGACGCGGTAGAGCAGGTCCTTCGAGTCCGACGAGTCCATGAGCATCGTCGTCGACAGGTCACCGCCGCCCGTGCGGGACAGCTCGACCACGAGCCCGGCGACCTGGCTGGCCGAGTCGTCCGCCCGGCCCTTCGCACGCTTCGACTGCGCGGACAGGTCGGCGAGGGTGTCCTCGGCCTCCTGCTGCTGCGACGCCGCCAGGGCGTACGCCTGCCCGGCCTGCTGCTCGGCGACACCGGCCTGGTCGGCGGCGTCCTGCAGCGTGCCGAGCCGGTCGCTCAGCTCGTCGACCGTCTGCTGGGCGTCGGCCGCGTCGGACTTGGCGGCCTTGACGTCGTCCCAGGACGGACCCGACGGCGCGGCCTGGGCCGGTCCGGCGATGACGACCGACAGGCCGATACCGAGCACGGCGATGGTCGCGATCCCGCAGGAGAACGAGCGAGCGGAGGTGGTCATGACGTGGAACGACTCGTTCTGGTGGCGCTGATGCTCATACCGAGATCCCCCGCGCTGCCATGAAGGGGACCGGGTCGACGGCAGCGCCGTTGATCCGGGTCTCAAAGTGGAGGTGGCACCCGGTCGACCAGCCGGTCGAGCCGATCTTGGCGATCTGCTGCCCCGCGGTGACGTGCTGGCCGGCGGTGACCATGATCCCGCCGTCGACGACGTGGCCGTAGGCGGTGGAGATGCCCCCGCCGTTGTCGAGGATGACCTCGTTGCCGTACCCGCCACCGTTGCCGGCGAAGGTGACGGTGCCGTCGTGTGCCGCGTAGATCGGGGCGTAGCAGGCCGGGGCCAGGTCGACGCCGGCGTGCAGGGCGCTGACGTGCGTGTAGGGGTCGACGCGGTAGCCGTAGGGACTGGTCTGGTACCCGCCGGCGGGACGAACCCAGCCCGCCGGGTTGGCGCTGCCGCCACCGGTGCCGCCCTGGCTGGTCGCCGCGGCCTTGGCTGCTGCCTTCGCGGCGGCTGCGGCGAGCCGGGCCTGGCGTGCCTTCTCGGCGGCGACGCCCTTGCGGTAGTCGGCCTCGACGCCGCGCTGCTTCGAGGTGAGCGCGGTCAGCTGCGCCTCGAGCCGGGACTCGTTGTCGTTCTGGGCGTCCACCGCGGTCTGTGCGGCGTCGGCGGCACCCTGGGCCTGCTGCATCTTCGACTGTGCTGCGTCGGCGAGGTCCCCAAGGGCCTGCTTGGCGCGGTCGGCCTTGTCGGCGAGGCCCTGGGCCACACCGCGGTCCTGCGAGGCCTGCGCGTAGATGCCCTCGGACTGCTCGCTGAGCTTCGACATCGCGCCGAGCTCGTAGAGCAGGTCGCCGGAATCGGACGGGTGCGTGAGGATGTCGGTCGTCACGTCGTTGGCGCTGGCCCGACCGAGCTGCGCGGCGAGCTGACCGGCCTGCGCTTCGGACCGCGCGGCGGTCTGTTCGGCCTCGTCGGCCTGGGACTGCAGCGACTTCTGCTTGAGCGTCGCCTCGTCGTACTTGCTCTGCGCGGCCTGGTACGCCTCGCCCGCGGCCTGCGCGGCCTTCTGCTTGGCAGCCGCCTCGCTCTTCAGCGACGAGATGAGCGACTTGATCTCGCTGACCTTGGCCTGCTGGGCGCTGGTCGACGACCTCGCCTGCTCCACCTCGTCCCAGCTGGGGTAGCTCGCAGCGCTGGCGGACGACGTCGGGGCGAGAGCCGCGAGCGTACCGGCCGTGAGCGCGACGGCGACCGCGGCGGCGATCAGGCGGCTGCGGGTGCGGAGGGAGAAGGGAGTGGAGGTCGACATGTATCTCGATTTCGTAACAGCGCGGCAAGGCTCACGCACGTAACACTGTTAACAAGTGCAACAGTAACAACACGGGTCGCAGGCTCGACAGCCCCTCGGACGAGGGGTGCGGCCGCCGACGATGCTCGCACCGACAGCATCGGAGACCCGTGCGCTGACGGCGCGACACGCCGGGGATGCACGGTTGGCGGGGTCGGATTTGTGAAACCCGGGGGGCATCCGTATGCTTGTCCATCGGTAGCGCGATGCACTGCTTGCGGCCCTATCGTTTAGTGGCCTAGGACACCGCCCTTTCACGGCGGCAGCACGGGTTCGAATCCCGTTGGGGTCACTCCTTGAGTGAGCGAGCAAGTAGTACTGAACAACACCACAGCAAGACACAACACGCAGTACCCACAACACGCAGTACCCACAACACAACATGGCCCTGTAGCGCAGCTGGTTAGCGTGCCGCCCTGTCACGGCGGAGGTCGCGGGTTCAAGTCCCGTCAGGGTCGCCACGGCTGGATAGCTCAGTTGGTAGAGCGTTCGACTGAAAATCGAAAGGTCCACGGATCGATGCCGTGTCCAGCCACCGGTGAAGGCCCCCTGCTTCGGCAGGGGGCCTTTTCCGTTGTCTGAGCGGTGTGGCGCCGATCGCCGTGCACAACCAAAGTCACCCGAAACCACGCAGCAGCGCAGCTCCGGGTGACTTTCGTTGTGCGGCTCGCGTCCGCGCCGGGTCGACGACGGCCTGGAGGCACGGGTCGCCTCCGCACGTCGGCTTCTTCGGCTAGGCCTCGCGGGTCTTCGGGCTGCTGTCGTTCGTCTTCGCGGGGTCGCGCTCGACCACGGCGCCCAGGGCATCGTCGATCCGCGACATGAGCTCCGCCGGGATCGTGACGCCGGCAGCGCCCGCGTTGTCGTGCACCTGCTCCGGACGCGAGGCCCCGATGATCGCCGACGCGACGTTCTCGTTCTGCAGGACCCAGGCGACCGCGAGCTGCGCCATCGACAGGTTGAGCTCGTCGGCGACCGGCTGCAGCTCCTGCACCGAGGACAGCACCTCGTCGCGCATGAACCGCTTGATCATGTCCGCGCCACCCTTGTCGTCGGTCGCGCGGGAACCCTCGGGCAGCGGCTGGCCCGGCTTGTACTTGCCGGTGAGCACACCCTGGGCAATCGGGGACCAGACGATCTGCGAGATGCCGAGTTCCTTCGAGGTGGGGACGACCTCGTCCTCGATGACCCGCCAGAGCGCCGAGTACTGCGGCTGGTTCGAGATGAGCTGGAAGCCGAGGTCCTTCGCGAGCGCAGCACCCGCACGCAGCTGGTCCGCGGTCCACTCGCTGACGCCGACGTACAGGACCTTGCCCTGGCGCACGATGTCCGCGAAGGCCTGCATCGTCTCTTCGAGCGGGGTCTCGTGGTCGTAGCGGTGCGCCTGGTACAGGTCGACGTAGTCCGTCTGCAGCCGCTGCAGCGAGCCGTCGATCGACTCGAGGATGTGCTTGCGGGACAGCCCGGTGTCGTTGTGGCCCTTCGGACCCGTCGGCCCGAAGACCTTCGTGGCGATCTCGAGGGACTGGCGCCGCTCCCCCTTGAGCGCTTCGCCGAGGACCGTCTCCGCGCCGGTGTTGGCGTAGACGTCGGCGGTGTCGAACGTCGAGATGCCGACCTCGAGGGCGGCCTTGACGCAGGCGATCGCCGCGTCGTTCTCGACCTGGGAGGCGTGGGTGAGCCAGTTGCCGTAGGTGATCTCGGAGACCTTGAGGCCCGAGTTGCCGAGGTAGCGGTACTCCATGTGCGTGTCACTCCTGTCGTGGGGCGCGTCGGTGCGACCCGAACCGTGACGGTAGTCGCGCCGCCCCCAGGAGCACTCGGCCAGCAAGCGGACTCCTGTACGCTGAAGTGTCAGATGCGAAAGCCCAAGACGAAACCCCGGCGATGTGGCCTGCGGAACGCTGCAGACCTGCAGCTCCGCGCTTGGGCAACTGCTCGTCGCCCGGGCTCATCCTGGCTCGACGTCGTTCCCCTCGACGCACAAGGCAAGAACGATCTGGTCGTCGCGCGAAGGCGTGCCACGCGAGGGGGGAAACGAGCAGAGGTGCACGGGCGAGTCGTCGCCGAACTGAGCTTCGGGTTCTGGCGGTACCTGTTCGAGTCTCGCTACCTGACGGCCTCGTGGACACCAGCACTCCACCGCGCGTTCCCACACGGCCCAGCGGATGCGCTGACTCGCCAGGACCACGACTACGCGATCGAACTGCTCGGATGGATCCACCCCGGCGCCGCGGCTTGGGCACAGGACGTGACGATGCTCGGCACGGTGCTCGATGCCCGACCCAGCATCTGAGGGGCAGGATCGAAAGGGTTGCGGCACAGAGCGGTGTCGCCGGAAGCGAGGGAGCATCCATGACCGGAGCGAGCGTGTTGTTCATCGGCGGGAGCGGCGTCATCAGCGCCGCCTGCGTCCGGGAAGCCGTCGAGCAGGGGTTCGACGTGACCGTGCTCAACCGGGGGACCACCGGGGGCAGGCCGATCCCGGAGAGTGTGACGCGCCTCCAGGCCGACGTGTCGGACCGCAGCGCACTGGCGGACGCACTCGGCGACCAGCGCTTCGACGTGGTCGTGAACTGGATCGCCTTCACGCCGGACCAGGTGCAGGCCGACGTCGACTTCTTCGCGGGGCGGACGCGGCAGTACGTGTTCATCAGCTCGGCCTCGGCGTACCAGACGCCGGCGACGCACCTGCCGATCACGGAGTCGACACCGCTGAAGAACCCGTACTGGCAGTACTCGCGCGACAAGATCGCGTGCGAGGAACTGCTGATGGAGGCGTACCGGGAGCAGGACTTCCCGGTGACGATCGTGCGGCCGTCGCACACCTACGACGAGACGAAGCTGCCGCTGACCGGCGGGTGGACCGCTGTCGCTCGGATGCGCGCCGGCAAGCCGATCATCATCACCGGCGACGGCACCTCGCTGTGGACCCTGACCCACAGCCGTGACTTCGCGGTCGGGTTCACCGGACTGCTCGACCGGGCCGAGGCGATCGGTGAGCCCTTCACGATCACGAGCGACGAGGCGCCGACCTGGAACGCCATCGCGCACGAGATCGCGGCGGCGGCCGGAGTCGAGGACCTGCGGATCGTGCACGTGCCGGCGGATGCCATCGCCGCCGCGGACGCGGAGTGGGGCGCGGCGCTGCTCGGCGACAAGGCGAACAGCTCGGTGTTCGACAACAGCAAGGTCCGGTCGCTCGTGCCGTGGTACCGGCCGCGCACGACCTACCGGCAGGGTGTGCGCGAGGTCATCGCCTGGTACGAGGCGCACCCCGAGGAGCAGGTCGTCGACGAGCGGCTCGATGCCCTGATGGACGAGCTGGCGGCCCGCTGGGCGGTGTGAGCCGCGGCGGCGCTCGCGAGACACCGGTGTTCGCGCTCCGCACCGCGGGATGCGGGGGTTCAACGCGCGAACACCGGTGTCTTGCGGATCAGATCAGGCGCGCGCCGTCAGGACGTCGGCCAGGGTTCCGATCGCGAAGCGCACCTCGTCGTCGGTGACGACCAGGGGCGGCGCGAAGCGGATCGTCGACCCGTGGGTGTCCTTCACCAGGAGCCCGCGGTCGGCGAGGTCCTTCGAGATCTCCTTGCCGGTGCCGAGCGCGGGGTCGATGTCGATCCCCGCCCAGAGTCCGGCGACCCGGTGCGAGACGACACCCTTGCCGAGCAGGTCGTCGAGCAGGCCGCGCAACAGCGGTTCGCCGTCGAGGGCCCGCTGCTGGAACGTGCCCTCTCCGAGCATCGCCACGACCTCGGCGCCGACGGCTGCGGCGAGCGGGTTGCCCCCGAAGGTCGACCCGTGTTCGCCGGGGCGCAGGACCCCGAGGACGGCAGCCGAACCGACGACCGCCGACACCGGCACGATGCCGCCGCCGAGGGCCTTGCCGAGTGTGATGAGGTCGGGGCGGACCCCGACGCGCTGCACCGCGAGCGTGTGCCCCGTGCGACCGAGACCGGACTGGATCTCGTCGGCGATGAACAGCGCACCGAACTCGTCGCAGACCGCGCGGACGTCAGGAAGGTAGGACTCCGGCGGGATGACCACGCCGCCCTCGCCCTGGATCGGCTCGAGCAACACGGCGACGACGGTCTCGTCCATCGCCTCGCGCAGAGCCGCAGCGTCGCCGTACGGCACCGTGCGGAACCCCGGTGTGTACGGCCCGAAGTCATCATGGGCCGAGGGGTCGTCGGAGAACGAGATGATCGTCGTCGTGCGGCCGTGGAAGTTGCCGGACGCCACGATGATCGTCGCCCGCTCGGCCGGCACGCCCTTGACGCGGTAGCCCCAGGCGCGGGACACCTTGATCGCGGACTCGACGGCCTCGGCACCGGTGTTCATCGGCAGGACCATCTCGGTCTCCGTCAACGCCGCCAGTGCTGCCGCGAACGGCCCGAGCTGGTCGTTCACGAAGGCGCGGCTCGTGAGCGTCACACGGTCGAGCTGCGCCCGTGCGGCGTCGAGCAGCCGCGGGTTGCCGTGGCCGAAGTTCACCGCCGAGTACGCGGCGAGGCCGTCCAGGTACTGCTTGCCGTCGACGTCGGTGACGGTCGCTCCGGCACCCGACGCGATGACGACGGGCAGCGGGCTGTAGTTGTGCGCGAGGGCGCGGTCCTCGACGGCGAGCGCCGCCGCGGTGTTGACCCCGAGCGACGCTGCCGCCGACATCAGCTGACCCCGAGCGAACGCGCGACCGAGGTGCCGGTGCCGACCGGGTGCAGGTCGAGGGTGCAGCACTTCACGCCGCCACCGCCGAGCAGCAGCTCGGAGAGGTCGACGCCGATCGGGTTGTAGCCCTTCTCCTTCAGCTGCGACGCGAACGTGGTCGCCCGGGCGGCGATCACGACGTTGTACCCGTCGGAGTACGAGTTCAGGCCGAGGATCGCGGCGTCTTCTTCGGTCGCGATGATCGCGTCCGGGAAGCGCTCGCGCAGGATCGCCAGCGACGGCTCGTCGAAGGCACTCTCCAGGTAGGCGATGTTGCTCGTCCCGTCGACGGAGGGCTCGGGGTCGAGCACGGCGATGGCGGTGTCGAGGTGGTAGAAGCTCGGGTTGATGAGCTTGAGCGTGACGACCTCGCGGCCGTAGATCTTCGCGAGCTCGTCGTGCGAGGTGCTGTCCGACCGGAACCCGGTGCCGGCGAAGATGGTGTCCCCGATGAGCAGGAAGTCACCCTCGCCCTCGTTGGTCTGCTCCGGCTCGGCGACGGTCAGGCCCGCCTGGCGGAACCAGTCCATGTAGGCGGGGCCCTCGGGCTGGCGCTCCGGGTACTGGAACTTCGCGCCGTACGCGATGCCGTCGAGGACGAAGCCGCCGTTGGCCGCGTAGACCATGTCCGGCAGGCCGTCGATGGGGTCGATGTACGAGATGTCGAAGCCGAGCTGCTCGTAGACCGCGACGAGCGACTCCCACTGCTCGACGGCCTTCGACGTGTCGGTCGGCTCCTCCGGGTGCATCCACGGGTTGATCCGGTAGCTCACGGTGTAGAAGTCCGGCTTGCACATCAGGATCGTGCGCTTGGTGGCGACACGGGCCGGGGTGGCGACGGACTCGGGGGCGGGTGCGGTGTTCGACATCAGTCCTCCTGGAAGGGACCGGGGCCCGAGCCTGCCAGGAACCGAAACGGAACGAGGGGAAGAGCTCCGGTGAGATGCAGGCTCACTCACCGCAGCGGACCAGGTCGACGCCACTCCGAAGTCTGGCATGAACCGTCCGACGAGTGCAGTCCCCCGCCTGCGGGACCGTGGCACCCGTTCGGGTGACGCACGTTTCGTGCGCGAGACCCACCGGGCTCGCAACAAGTCCGCGTACGATAGGGACAAATGGATACGCTCGACCACCGCATCCTGGATCAGCTCCGGGACAACGCCCGCGCCGGCTACGGCGACATCGGGTCGGTGGTCGGACTCTCGGCCTCGGCCGTCAAGCGCCGCGTCGACCGGCTGGTCGGTGACGGCGTCATCCAGGGCTTCACGATCAAGGTCGACCCCGCCGTCGAAGACCGCGGGACCGAGGCCTGGGTCGAGCTCTACTGCCGCGGCACCGTCTCGCCCGACGAGCTGCGTGCCCTGCTCGACACCGTCCCCGAGGTCATCGACGCCGGCACGGTCACCGGCAGCGCCGACGCCGTCGTGCACATGCGCTCGAAGGACCTGTCCGCGCTCGAAGAGGCGCTCGACAAGGTCCGCCTCGCACCCCAGGTCGACCACACCCGCTCCGCGATCGTGCTCTCCAAGCTCGTCAGTCGAGAGACCGCGTAACGTCCCACGCATGGGACGGAAGACGGTCTGGAGGCGCGGCTCGGCACCCACGGGATCGCGCCCGGCCCGGCAGCTGGTCACCGCTGCGAGCGTCGCCTACGTCGCGAACTGCCTGTGGGGCACCGCGGTCGCCGTGCGGCTGATCCGCACGAAGAAGCTCCGCGTCGTGCACCACGGCCTGTTCGTCGTCACCGCCACCCTGACCGGCGTCGCCGCGACCACCCCCGTGTGGACGCGCGACCGCACCGCACTGTTCCTGCTGCCGGCACTCGTGCCCCTGGCGGTCGCTCCACGCACGAACCCGCGCTCCGGAGCACACTGGAGGGTCGCGGTCGCCGCCGCACCGTCCTACCTGGGGGCCGTGCTCGCACGCAGGCGATCAGAGAGGTGAGCAGTGGAGCTGTTCGAGGCCATCCGACGACGACGCACGACGAACGGGCCGTTCCTGCCCGATCCGGTGTCGGACGAGCACCAGCGGCTGCTCATGGAGCTCGCCGGCCGGGCGCCGTCGCAGCTCAACAGCCAGCCGTGGCGCTTCGTGCTGATCGAGGAACGCCGGACGATCGACCGCGTCGCCGAGATCAGCGGCAGCTCGATGACCCGCACGATGGCCGAGGGCACGTTCTTCGAGCGGTACAAGCCGTACTTCCGGTTCTCGAAGGCCGAGATGGACGAGCGACGCGACGGCATGCTGTTCGACAAGCTCCCCGGGCCGCTGCGGCCGTTCACGAAGCAGGTGTTCACGAAGCGCGGGCAGCTGCTCATGAACACGCTCCGGGTGCCGCAGACCCTGGGTGAGGAGAACCGGAAGCTCGTCGCCGGGTCGCCGCTGCTGCTCGGCGTGATGCTCGACCGCCACGAGTACCGGAAGGAGGAGCTGTCCGGCTTCTACTCGGTGTTCAGCATGGGCGCGGCGATGGAGAACATCTGGCTCGCGACGACCGAGCTCGGCCTGGGGATCCAGTTCGTGTCCTTCCCGATGGAGACCCCCGGCGCGTGGGAGGAGATCGAGGGACTGCTCCGCGTCCCCGAGTCGCTCGAGCTGATGGCCGTCTACCGGATCGGGTACCTGCCCCCGGAACGACGACGGCCGGCCATCGACTGGACGTCGAGCGAGCGGAAGCGTCCCTCGCAGTACGTGTTCCGCGGCACCTGCGACACCCCGCAGCAGGGGTGGGACGACGCACCCGTCGCAGCCCACATCGAACCGGAGGCGACCACATCGTGACCGACACCCGACCCGCCCAGAGCGCTCCGAGCCTCCAGGCCGTCGCCCCCGCCCTGCCGGGCCGCCCCTGGATCTCGCAGGACTGGCTCGACGTCGTCTTCGTGCACTGGCGCGTCGACGTGTCGGCGGTGGCCCCGTTGCTGCCGGCCGGCACCCGGCCCGACACGATGGCACTCGACGGCACCGACGACGGGGTGACCACCTGGGTGGGCCTCATCGCGTTCCGGTTCGAGGACACCCGGTTCCCGCCGTTCTCGACCGGGAGCATCGGCGACTTCGTCGAGCTGAACGTCCGCGTCTACACGGTCGACGAGCAGGGGCAGCGCGGGGTGGTGTTCCTGTCGCTCGACGCCGGCAAGCTCCTGCCGACCATCGGTGCACGCGTCGCGACCGGCCTGCCGTACCGGTGGGCGGTCGCGGAGTCGCGCAGCGGTGACGGCCGCGTGGGGTACGCGATGCGTCGGCACGGCACCCACCTGCGGTCGATGCTCGACGTGCGCGTGGGCGAAGTACTCGACGAGCCGGGGCCGCTCGAGACGTTCCTGACGGCGCGGTGGGGCATGCACGTGCACCGGGCGGGGCGGACGCGGTTCTGGCCGAACGAGCACGAGTCGTGGCCGTTGCACCGGGCCTCGGTGGTGTCGCTGCGGGACGACCTGGTCGGGGCCGCCGGGTTGCCCTTCGGGCTGACCGAGCTCGAGCCGGACTCGGTGCTCTACTCGCCGGGGGTCACGACGCGGTTCGGTCGGGGGCGCTGAGGGCGGGACTCCGGTTGGTCTCGCGGGCCCGGGCCGCTGCCCGGAACTGGTGGACGGCCAGCAGCGCCGAGAACAGTGCCGTGACGCCACCGGCGATCCAGGCGGCCCGCAGGGACTCCGGCACGCTCTCCACCGTGAGTCCGGTGACGGCGAGTGCCGCGCACGCGACGGCGACGACCGCTGCCGCCCACGCGGCCACGATGTGGTCGAGCCGGGGTACCGCGCGTGCGGTCGTGTACAGCATCACCGCAGCGCCCACCCCGACCAAGATGCCGATCCGGGACCCGACCAGGGTGGTCGTCAGGGCGACGACGGTGGCGGCCGATGCGCCGACGAGCACACGCGTGACGTGGCACCGCCACGAGGCGTCGCGGTTCTGCTCGTCGTACGCGTGCCGACCCGTCACGAACAGGGCAACGGCACCGACGGTCGTCACCACCGCGGCGGACACCCCGACGACGAGCGCCAACGCACCACCGAAGGCGATGCCGAGGGCGACGTGCGCGGCGGCGAGGAGCAGGGCGAGGACCGGGTACAGCCAGACCTCGAGCTGCCGGGTCGGTGTGTTGAGCTCCCAACCGGGCGGCGCCTCCTCTGCGGGGTCGTCGGTATCGGGGTCTCGGGTCTCCGCCTGGCCATGATGTCCGATCGGTGCGTGCGTCGTTCGGAACGGCAACTTCGGGGGACAGCGGCTGAGTGGTGCACGGTCGGCCGCAGGTACAAGGGAGCCATGACTCGAGTGGCAGTGGTGACGGGTGGATCCGCAGGACTGGGACGGGCGACGGTCCGGGAGCTCGCCGCACGGGGGTGGGACGTGGCCGTCCTGGCCCGCGGGCAAGAGGGCGTCGACGCAGCGGTCGCCGAGGTCGAGGCCGCCGGGCGACGCGGGCTGGCCCTGGTCGCCGACGTCTCCGACCGCGACGCCGTCGAGGCCGCGGCCGACCGGGTCGAGCGGGAGCTCGGACCGATCGACCTGTGGGTGAACGGCGTGATGGTCGGGGTGTTCGGGAAGTTCCTCGACACCGCACCGGAGGACTTCGAGCGGGCGCTGCACGTCACCTACCTCGGCTTCGTGAACGGCACCCGGTCGGCGCTGTCGCGGATGGTCCCCCGCGGTCGTGGGCACGTGATCCAGGTCGGTTCGGCGCTCGGGTTCCGCGGGATCCCCCTGCAGGCCGCGTACTGCGGTGCGAAGCACGCGATCGTCGGGTTCACCGAGTCCGTCGTCTCCGAACTGCGCGAACAGGGCAGCAAGGTCAAGGTGTCCCGCGTGGACATGCCGGCGCTCAACACGATCCAGTTCCAGTGGGTGAAGTCGAAGCTGCCGCACCACCCGCAGCCGGTCGCCCCGATCTACCAGCCCGAGGTCGGTGCCCGGGCCATCGCCGCCGTGGCCGAACGGCCGCGGAGCCGCACCTGGGTGGGCGAGTCCACCGTCTACACGATCCTCGGCAACCGGATCAGCGGGCGCTTCGCCGACTGGTACGCCGCCAAGACCCTGGTGGACGGGCAGCAGGCACCCGACAAGGACGGCCTCGAGATGCGGGACAACCTGTACGAGCCGGTGCCGGGCGACCACGGTGCGCACGGAGTCTTCGACGAGTCAGCGCACGCGTGGTCGCCGCAGACCTGGTGGGTGGAGCACCGCCGGGTCGGCAACGGCATCATCGGGGCCGTGCTCGGTGCCGCCGGGGCCGCTGCACTCGTCGCGGGACGCCGACGATGAGCCGCCGGTCGTCTGCCGTGAACGGGGCAGCCGTCGTCGAGTTGGCCCGGGCCGGTCTCGGCCTGTGGCACCTGAGCCGTGCAGCCCGAGGGTACGACCAGGCGGTGCTGCACGGCGTGCTCGGGGTCCGGCAGGTCGCACAGGCCACCCTCGTCGCGCGGGCGGGGTCCGGCAACGCGCACACCCTGAGCGCGGTCGTGGACGCCCTGCACGGTGCGACGATGGTGCCGTTGGCCGTCGCCGATCCCCGTCGACGCCGGTTCGCGCTCGGCCAGCTCGGGATCGCAGCGCTGCTCGCGGTCGCCGAGGCAGCGGTCGTCGGTCGCGGCGGTCGTGGCCGTCGTCGCTGATTCCTGTCGGGGGTGCTCGGTAGCGTCCCCGGCATGAGCACGATCTACTCCGTCGCGTCCTCGCTGGACGGCTTCGTCGCTGCGCCCGACGACGACCTCGACTGGCTGCTGCAGTTCGGTTTCGAGCCGTTCCAGGAGCACCACGACCGGTTCTTCGCCGGCGTCGGGGCGATCGCGATGGGGTCGACGACGTACGAGTGGCTGCTCGAGCACGACGACACGTGGGCGTACCCGGACCTGGCGACGTGGGTGTTCACGACCCGAGACCTGCCGGTGCCCGACGGCGCCGATGTGCGCTTCGTCTCCGGCGACGTCGGTGACCACCAGGCCGATCTCGAGCGCGAGGCCGACGGGCGCGACGTCTGGGTCGTCGGCGGCGGACTGCTCGCGGCGCAGTACCAGCAGGCGGGCATCCTCGACGAGCTGCGGGTCACCGTGATGCCGGTCGCGCTCGGCGGCGGAGCACGCCTGCTGCCGGTCGCCGCACCGACCCCGGTGTTCGAGCTCGTCGGCACCACGCAGTTCGACGGCGGGGCGGTCGAACTCCACTACCGTTCCGCAGCAACCGCGGCGTAGCGTCCGGAGCATGAGCGACAACGAGCAGACCGAGCCCGTCATGGACGGTGCCACCGATGCGACGAACCACGAGAAGCTGCAGGGCCTGATCGAGCAGGTCGACCACGACCACGCGGGTGAAGGTGCCGGCGTGATGGCAGACCACCTGCGGGACCGCATGGACGAGACCGGCGTCGAGGACGAAGACGCGGGTGACGCCGAGGACTGATCCTCGAGTCACTTCGTGAGCAGAAGAGGTCGGGTCCCGTTCGGGTACCCGACCTCTTCTGCTCACGAAGCGGAACGCACGAAGCGGAACGCACGAAGCGGAAGTGCCTAGACGCGCAGCTCGGAGAAGTCGCTGTCGACGTCGCCGAACCGGTGCGCGGTGATCGACACCGACTGCTCGCGCAGGTACGGCAGCATCTCGATCACGCCGGCCTCGACCACGGGGCCGCCGTGGATCGCGACGTCGATGCTCGCACCCAGGGCTTCTTCGAGGGCGAGGGGGTCACCACCGAGCAACCGGATCCGGGCACCGGGACCACCGAACGCCGTGTGGGCCGGCCGGTCCTGCCCCTGGGACAACACGGCCTCGAGCGCGTCGACGGGCTGGTCGTCCTGGCCACTGGACCAGTCAGCTTGGAACACCGCCCCCGACGACGCGCGGGCGTGGAACTCCTGGTCGGACTCGACCAGGTGGTCGACGACGTCGAGCGGGGACCGGTTCGATGCGAGCAGCTGCGTGAGCGGGCCGGGCAGCGGCCGAGCCGTGCTGAGCAGGATGTGCGCACGTGCCGAGGTCGCGGCGACGAGCGTCCGGACGAGGTCCACGGTCGAGGCGTCCTCGGCCTGGCGCACGATGACGGACTGTGGTCGGTGGCGCAGCACGTTCCGCTGCACCACGAGCCCGGACAGGTCATGCGACCGGAAGAGCGTCTCTCGTGCGCGTACGTCGCTCAGGGCCCCGGCGCGGACACGGTCGAACTCCTCGAACGACAGCCCGCTCCGTGCGGCCTCGATCACCGCGGTGACGCGCGGGGGCAGGCCGTGCAGCTGGATGCTCTTGTGCACGGTGCGGGACGTGGGCAGCCACCGGCCGAGCGTCGCGACGTACATGGGGCCGCCGGCCTTGGTGCCGGTACCGACCGAGGAACCCTTCCAGCCGCCGAACGGCTGGCGCCCCACGACGGCACCGGTGATGCCGCGGTTGACGGACAGGTTGCCGGCGCGGACCCGGGCCAGCCACTCGGACACCTCGTCGACGTCGAGCGAGTGGATGCCCGCCGTCAGCCCGAAGTCGGTGCCGTTCTGGATGGCGATCGCCTGGTCGAGGGTCTCGGCGCGCATGATGCCGAGCACCGGGCCGGAGTACTCGGTCTGGTGGAAGTCACTGCCGGGGCGGACGCCGTCTCGGATGCCCGGCGACCAGAGCCGGCCGGAGTCGTCGACCGCCTCGGGCTGCACGAGCCAGGACTCCCCCGGCCCGAGCTCGGTCAGACCCTGGCGGAGCTTGCCCTGCGGTTCGGCGATGAGCGGGCCGACCTGCGCCGTGGGGTCGTCGGGCCACGCGACCCGGAGCGTGCGGGTGGCGTCGACGAGCTGCCGTTGGAAGCGCTCGCTCTCACCCACCGACCCGACCAGGATCACGAGGGACGCCGCCGAGCACTGCTGTCCGGCGTGCCCGAAGGCGGACTGCACGATGTCCTGCACCGCCAGGTCGAGGTCGGCGCTCGGCGTGACGACGATGGCGTTCTTGCCGCTCGTCTCGGCGGTGAGCGGCAGCCCGGCTCGCCACCAGCGGAACGAGCGGGCGGTGTCGGACGAGCCGGTCAGGATGATGCGGTCGACCGTGGGGTGGCCGATGAGGTCGCGGCCGAGTTCGTCCTCGGCCAGGTCGACGAGCTGCAGCAGCGAGTGCGGCACCCCGGCGTCCCAGAGCACGTCGGCGAGCACGGCACCGGAGCGCTTGGCCTCGGGCGCGGGCTTGAGCACGACACCGCTGCCCGCGGCGAGCGCCGCCAGCACGCCACCGGCGGGGATCGCGACGGGGGAACTCCACGGCGGTACGACGACGGTCAGCCGCGGCGGCACGTACTGCGCGCCCTCGATGTCACCGAGACGGCGGGCGCTCTCGGCGTAGTAGTGGGCGGCGTCGACGGCCTCGGTCACCTCGGTGTCGGCCTCGGCGAAGGTCTTGCCGGTCTCGGCGGCCATCACCTCGATCAGGTCGGCTCGGCGGGTCTCGAGTTCGTGCCCGATGAGGTCGAGGAGCTCGGCACGGTCGGACGGGTCCTGCCGCCCCCAGTTCACGCCGGCCTGGGCGGTCCGCGCCATGATCCGCTCGAGCTTGGACCGGTCGGCGACCTTCGCACCGCGGACGGTCTGCGCGCCGAGCTGCGAGCGCGGCACCCGGCGCAGGACGTCGAGCGCCCAGGACCGGTTCGCGGCGACGGACGGGTCGGTGTCGGGGGCGTTGCGGAACGCGTCGCGCAGGACCGGTTCGCCGAGGGCACGGTGGCGGTCCTGCGTGCGGTGGCTGGCGGGGACGGGCTCGTCGAGTGCGGCGACGGACGCCAGGAACCGGCCGTGCTCCCGCTCGAACACGCTGGCGTCGTGATCGATGTCGGCTGCGGCGGCGATGAAGTTCTCGGGGCTCGCGGTCTCCTGCAGGCGACGGGCGAGGTACGCGATGGCCGAGTCGAACTCGTCCGGTTGCACCACGGGCGTGTAGAGCAGGATCTGCCCGACGTCGGCCCGGACGGCCTGGGCGTGGGCGGACGCCATGCCGAGCAGCATCTCGACGTCGACGGCGTCGGTGACCCCGCGGCGCTGCGCGAGCACCCACGCGGTGGCGAGGTCGAACAGGTTGTGCCCGGCGACCCCGATCCGCACGGCGTCGGTGCGCTCGGGCGTCAGTGCGGTGTCGAGCATCCGGAGGTAGGCGGTGTCGGTCTCGCGCTTGCTGCCCCAGGTGGCGAGGGGCCACCCGTGCAGGATCGCGTCGACGTGCTCCATGGCGAGGTTCGCGCCCTTGACGAGCCGCACCGTGATCGGGGCACCGCCGCGCGCCCGGCGTTCCTGCGCCCACTCGGTCAGCGTCTCGAGCGCTCCCGCGGCGTCGGGCAGGTAGGCCTGCAGCACGATGCCGGCCTGCAGGTCGGCGAACTCGTCGCGGTCGAGCAGCGCCCGGAACACGGCGAGGGTGACGTCGAGGTCGCGGTACTCCTCGATGTCGAGGTTGATGAACTTGGCCGGGCGTCCGGAAGCCGTCGGCGCCACGGCCAGGCGGTAGAGCGGGACGAGCCGGTCGACGACGCGCTCGACCGTCTGGTCGAAGGCCCACGGCGACGTCTGCGGCACGACGGAGCTCACCTTGATCGACACGTGGTCGACGTCGTCGCGGGCGAGCAGGTCCATCGTGCCCTGCAGGCGTCGGTCGCTCTCGGCGCTGCCGAGGACGGCTTCGCCGAGCAGGTTCACGTTCAGTCGCGTACCCGGACCGCGGACCCTGGCGAGGGCCGGGCCGAGCTTGCTCGTGCTCGCGTCGATGACCAGGTGCCCGGTCATCCGGCGCAGGATCCGGCGCGCGGTCGGGATCACGGCCCACGGCGCCATGGTGGCGAACCCACCGCCGAGCGTCACCGCCCCGCGCAGGTACCAGGCGAGGAAGTCGGGGACGTCACGGCTCAGCTGCTCGAGGTTCCGTGCCGCCACCCGGGGGTCCTCGGGGCGGATGACCTTGTCCACGAAACCCCGGGTGAAGTCGAGGCCCTGCTCGTCGCGCAGGACCTCGGCCAGACGGGCCGCACCAGGGTCGGGCTTCACCCCGGCGGACGCCGCCAGCCACCGGCGCACGAGCGCGACGGCGTCATCGGTGGTGTCCTGGAGGCGAGCACTCGGCATCCCCCGATCGTATGCCGCACGTCCGACGCGACCTCGGAGCACGCCGTGCGTCGACCAGGAGTCATCCGAGCGGATGAAAGGGGTCGCTGCGCGGTCCGACCGTCCGCCCGGTGGATACGCTGGTCGGCATGTCGACGGAGGGCAACGGTGGCCACGACTGGGCCACCTGGGACGCGTACCACGACGTCTGGCGACGACTCGACCGGGCGCTCGACCAGGCCGTCCAGGCGGGCGCCGGCATCTCCGTCCCCGAGTTCGAGATCCTGATCGGCCTGCACCGCGACCCCGACCACCGTCTGCGCGTCCGGGACATCGCCGCGGGCATCGGCTGGGAGAAGTCGCGCGTCAGTCACCAGGTGACGCGGATGGTCTCCCGCGGCCTGGTCGAGCGGGCGGACTGCCCGAGCGACGCCCGCGGCAGCTGGGTGGTGATGACCGCGGACGGCCGTCGCGCGGTGCTCGCCGGCATCCGCGCGCACACCGGTGCGCTCGAGGACCTGTTCTGGAGGCCCGTGGGGACCGACGCCGAGACGCTGCGGTCCGTCAGTGCGCGCGTCCAGGACGCCATCGGCCCCGACGACGCACCGGACGAGGCCGACGTCGGCTAGAGCGTGACGACGGCGAGCGCGCCGCGCTCACCGCGCAGCCGGACCTGCACGCTCTTGATCTCGTCCCGCGGGATGTCCGTCGACGCCGACAGCCCTCGTGCGTCCGCGCCGGCGGCCGTCCACGACCCCACCGTCTGGGTCGTGCCGTCGGTCCGGACGACGACGAGGTCGTAGAGGATCGACCCGTCCGGCGACCACTCCTTGCCGCCGTACGAGCACCCCCAGTCGAAGCGGGTGCCCCACTGCTCGCCGCTGATGGCGAGCTGGACGTCGAGTCCCTGCACGCCGGTCATGTCGTAGCGGTCCGCGGTGGCAGCTGCCGTCGGAGCGGCACCGGCCTGCACCGTGGTGCGCTCCCCCGCGGCGCCGACCGCGAGCCCGCCCAGGACGGCGGCGACCACCGCGAGTCCCGCGGTGGCGGCGGCCCAGACCCGGCGACGGCGGCGACGGTGTCGGACGCGGTGTGCGACGGAGGCGAGGTCGCTCTCGGAACGGGTGTCGGGCCTCCCGTCGGGTTCTGCGATCTCGATCGCCTGGTCGGCCGGCAGCTTTCCGAGCAGACCCGGCAGACCGACCAGCTCGGCGACGGCGGCCGCACAGCGGTCGCACGTCTCGAGGTGCCGTTCGTACTCCAGCCGTTCACTGGACGGGAGCGACCCCAGGACGTAGGCGGCATCCCACTCCACGTACTCGTCGTGGGCTGCCTTGTCGTCGCTCATCGGGTCACTCCTCGTTCCTGCAGTGCGAGCCGGAGGGCTCGCAGCCCGTAGTGCAACCGCGACTTGGCGGTGCCCTCCGGGATGTCGTGTCGTCGTGCGATCTCCGGCACCGTGTGCCCGAGCCAGTACGCGTCCACCACCACGCGGCGGTGGTCCGGGGTCAGCGACGCGAGTGCGTCGGCGACCACGATCCGGTCCAGCACGGCGTCCGTGCTGTCCGACTCGATCCGTTCGACCTGGTGCTCGGTGCCGTGCTCGCGGCGGTTGCGCGCCGACCGTGCGTCGTCGACCACCAGGTTGCGCGCCACCGTGAAGAGCCACGCCCGCGCGCTGTCGGGTGCCCGTTCGAGCACGGCCGGACGCTGCCAGGCGCGGACCATCGTCTCCTGCACGACGTCCTCGACGCTCGAGCCGTCCCGCGTGAGGTGCCGGACGTACCGCGTGAGCGCATCACCGTGCTCGCGGTACAGCGTCGCGAGCAGCTCGTCCGCGGAACGACTCGTCACGGTCACTTCCCGAGGTCGAGGGAGAACTCGACGGAACCCTTCCCGTCCACGGTGACGAAGCCGAGCGACGGGGCCTTCACGCCGTAGTCGGCGAAGGTGATCGGCACCGTGCCGGCGACCTGGACGGTGCCACCATCACCGACCGCGACCTGCGCGTCGGCCGTGACCGGCTTCTCGACGCCGTGCAGGTCCATCGTGCCGGTCAGGGTGACGTCCTGCGTGGAGCCGTCGAGCGCCTTCGTGACGTCGACGGGCTTCGTGAGCTCGAACGTCGCCGTGGGGTACTCGTCGGTCTGCAGCGCGGTGGAGCGGAAGTACTCGTCGCGGGCGGCTTCGGGGGTGCGGATCTTGCCGACCTGGACGGTGACGGTCGCCTGGGTGAGGGAACCGCCGTCGACGACGGCGGTGCCCTTGACGTCCTCAGTGCGCCCGACCACGTCCACATCATTCCCCTGCAGGACCTCGTGCACCCGGTACCCGGCGTACGAGCTGCTCTTGCTGGTCCAGGTGCCGTCGGCGTCCTTCGCATCGAGGGTGCCGGACGAGGACGCCGACAGCGAGGGTGCTGCGGCGGCCTGGCCGTTGACGGTGTTCGCGTAGATGACCGGGCCGGCGATGACGGCTGCTGCCGCCACGACGACGACGCCGGCGGAGATCCCGATGATGACCTTGGTTCGTTTGCGGAGTGCCATACCCTCAACGACGAGGCAGCCGGGCGGATCGTTCAAACGGGTCTCAGTCGGACGTGCGGGCGCGGTCCTGGTCGGCTCGGTCATGGTCGGCCCGGTCGTCGTCGATCGCTGCGTCGTCCGCCGCTGTGTCGTCCGCGGTCACGGCGTCGGCGGCGGGGGTCTCCCCGCGCATCCGGATGAGGCTCGCCAGCGTCGACACGGCCATCGCGGCGACGATCACCAGCAGGGACACCCACGTGTTGATCTCCGGCGCCCACTCGATGTGGTGGCCGCCGTTCAGGAACGGCAGCTCGTTGTCGTGCAGCGCGTGCAGCACGAGCTTCACGCCGATGAAGGCCAGGATCACGGCGATGCCGTACTTCAGGTAGACCAGACGCTCGAGCAGTCCGCCCAGCAGGAAGTAGAGCTGGCGCAGGCCCATCAGCGCGAAGACGTTCGCGGTGAACACGATGAAGGGGCTCTCGGTGATGCCGAAGATCGCCGGGATCGAGTCGAGCGCGAACAGCAGGT
Organism: Curtobacterium sp. MCPF17_018; assembly: GCF_003234135.1. Taxonomy (NCBI): domain Bacteria; kingdom Bacillati; phylum Actinomycetota; class Actinomycetes; order Micrococcales; family Microbacteriaceae; genus Curtobacterium; species Curtobacterium sp. MCPF17_018. Next base: position 93,391 of record NZ_QKSJ01000006.1, read on the forward strand.
CGGTGGTGCCGATCGCGATGAGCACGATGAGCAGCGGCGTGAAGTGCCGGACACCGTCGTGGTGGGTGCGGAACTTCATGCCGTCGTACGTGTCGGTGAGACGGACCCGGCGGCGCAGCAGCCGGACGATGAAGGTGTCCTTCTGCTCGTCCTCGTCCTCGCCGCGGAGCTGCTGGATCGCCGTCCAGATCAGCCAGGCGCCGAAGATGTAGAAGATCCACGAGAAGTTCTCGATGAGCTGCGCGCCGACCAGGATGAAGATCCCGCGGAGCACGAGCGCGATGATGATGCCGAGCAGCAGCACCTCTTGTTGGATCTTCTTCGGCACCGAGAAGCGCGCCATGATGATGACGAACACGAACAGGTTGTCGATGCTCAGGCTGTACTCGGTCAGCCAGCCCGCCAGGAACTGCCCGGCGGAGTCGCCACCGGCGAAGACCAGCATGAGCACCGCGAAGATCAGCGCCAGCCCGACGTAGATGCCCACCCAGATGCCGGATTCACGCAGCGTCGGCACGTGCGGGCGACGCGCGACGATGAGCAGGTCGGCGAGCAGGATCGCGACCAGGGCGATCATCGAGCCGACTTCGAACACGACGGGGAGCTCGGGCATGCGGAGCCTTCCTTGCTGGTGGTGGGGCGGGTGGCTTCGTGAGCGACCCGCACCAGTCTCCGGCATGATCCGGGCGGTGGCGAACCCCGGGGCTGCGTGCGGCGGACAGAGTCGTACTGTCAGCGCTCTGAGGTCACCGCGTCCGCGACGGCCCGGGCCACCTCGCTGGCGGGGACCTCGGTCGCGTCGATGACCTCGGCCTCGGCGTGCAGCCAGCCGCGCGCCGCCTCGGCGTAGGCGTCGACGTACGCGAACCGGAACGTCGACGGCCCCAGGATCGGGTCGTTCTGGATCCGGTCGCGGAGCGTCGGCCCGTCGACGTGCAGCACGAAGTGCCGGACCGGGATCCCATGGGAGGCAAGCCCCGCCGCGATCTCACGCCAGTAGGCCTCGACCAGGACCGTCATCGGCATGATGAGCGGCCCGCCCACGTAGTCGTGCACCCGGCGAGCGGTCTCGACCACGAGCGGCCGCCACGGGTCCCAGTGCTGGAAGTTGTCGCTGGCCGGCAGCCCCGGCGTGACGTCCATCAGCACCTCGCCGACCTTCTCGGCGTCGAGGATCCGCGAGCCGGGCAACAGCGGCTGGAGCAGTCGGCTCGTCGTCGTCTTCCCCGCCCCGTGGGTTCCGTTCAACCAGACGATCACAGGACGAACCTAGTGGTGTCGACGCCCAGCTCCCCGGAGGTGGTCATCGGCGCATGCCAAGGTCGAGCCGTGCAGAACTCCACGACAGTCGTCATCGCCGGATGCGGCGACCTCGGGACCGAAGCCGGCCTGCGCTTCGCCGACCAGGGCCACCACGTGATCGGACTCCGCCGCCGCGCCGAGTTGATCCCCGCGCCGATCACCGGCCGGAGCGTCGACCTGCGACACGAGGTCCCCGAGATCCCCGCCGACACGAGCGTCGTCGTCGTGGCTTTCGCCGCGGGCAGCCGCGACGTCGACGAGTACCGCGCCACCTACGTCGACGGCCTGCGCAACGTGCTCGACGGCATCGACGCCTCGGACGCCGACCCCCGGGTGCTCGTCGTGTCCTCGACCGCCGTGTACGACGTCTCGGACGGCAGCGAGGTCACCGAGGAGACCCCGGCGCGGGGGGCGACCCCGACCGCCGAGGTCCTGGTCGAAGCCGAGGTCCTGCTGCGCGAGCGCGCTCCCGGCGCTGTGCTGGTCCGGCTGTCAGGCGTCTACGGTCCGGGCCGCGAGCGGCTCATCGACCAGGTCCGATCCGGTGCCGCACGGCTGGCGCCGGGGACCTCACCGCACACGAACCGCATCCACCGCGACGACGCCGCCGCAGCGCTCGTGCACCTGGCGGCCCTGCCCGACCCGGCACCGCTCTACCTGGGCACCGACGACGAGCCGAGCCGGCTGGACGACGTTCTGCGGTTCCTGGCCGACGAACTCCACGTCGCCGAGCCGTCCACGGGCGACGGTGACGCGCGGCAGGCCGGCGGCGACAAGCGCTTGTCGAACGCGTTGCTCCGGTCGACGGGATGGGTGCCGCAGTACCCGACGTTCCGCGAGGGCTACCGCGCCGTGCTGGCGGGTGCGGGCACCCGCCACCCGTGACGCGCACGGGAGCCGCCACCTGACGGACGGGAGGCCCGTGGCGCACGCGGCCACGGGCCTCCCGTCCGTCAGGCGGTCCGGTCCACCGCGCGACGCTCGCGTCCGCCCCGGTGCGGCAGGAACGTCTCGTCCCGCAGGGACTGCTCGATCTGTTCCAGGGACTTGCCCTTCGTCTCCGGCACCCGCAGGAACACCAGGACCCACCCGAGCACGTTGAGCGCGGCGTAGACGAGCATCGTGCCGCCCAGGCTGATCCAGCCGGTCAGGGTCAGCGCGGTCGAGGTCACCAGCAGGTTGGCGCCCCAGAGGACCATCGCGTGCAGGCTCGTCGCGGCGGCCCGGATCCGCAGCGGGTACATCTCGGAACCGACGAGCCACCCGACGACCTGGATGCCACCGGCCTGGAAGAACATGAACGCCAGGATCAGCACGAGCGTGAGCACCGGTGAGGGCTTGCCGTCCTGCACGTAGAAGAGCACACCGAACAGGCCGATGCTCACCGCGGCACCCGGCAGCATCACGAGGGTCAGCCGTCGACGCCCGATCCGGTCCACCAACCGCGACCCGACGAACGTCATCACGAGGTAGACGACCCCCACACCGACGTTCGCCCACAGGGAGTAGACGTGCGGGAACCCGGCATCGGTGAGGATCGTCGGCGTGTAGTAGATCATCATCTCGAGGCCGGTCAGCTGCGTGAACGCGGCGACGATGAGCCCCGCGATCAGGGCCGGCCGGACCCACGGCTTGCGCAGCTGGGCCCACTGCCCGGAACCGGCGCTCGGTTCCGCAGCGTCGAGCTTGCGGATGTCGTCGAGCTCGTCCTCCGCGGCATCGTGGTCCGGGCGAAGCCAGCGCAGCACCCGTCGAGCCGGACCGATGCGGTCCTGCGACACGAACCAGCGCGGACTCTCGGGCAGGCGGAGCATCCCGAGCAGCAGCACGATGGCGGGGGCGGCGGCGACCCCGATCATGAAGCGCCAGGACACGACGCCGTTCAGAGCCACCCCGACGATGGCGGCGGACAGGATGCCGACGCCGATCGCGCAGTTGAACACCGTGACCAGGCTGCCGCGGCGCGGGCCCGGGGCGATCTCGGCGATGTACGTGGGGATCGTCTGGGTCGAACCACCCACCGCCAGACCGAGGAACAGCCGGCTGAGGATCAGGAACACCGGACTCGGCGACACCGCGGCGAAGAGCACACCCAGGCCGAAGACCCCCGCGATGAGCAGGATGGTCCGCCGGCGACCGATCTTCGCCGAGATCGGACCGGTGACGAGTGCGCCGAGGATCGCGCCGACCAGGATCGACGCCGTGATGAACTCCTTGACGGCGGACCCGATCGAGAACTCCTTGCCGATCTCGATGAGCGTGCCGGAGATGACGCCGGTGTCGTAGCCGTAGAGCAGCCCGCCGAGGGCCGCGACGAACGCGACCCGGGTGACGTGCCGCTTCGTGACGCGAGCCGTCTCGGCCGACCCCGTGTCCTCGGGGATCTCCGGGGGGACGCCGGGGACCTTGTCGTGCTCGTCTTCGTCCGTGGTGGTCGTCATCGCGTCCTCTCCGCGTCCTGTCCGTGCCAGGAATGCCCGGGCCGCGCGTCACGGTAGGCGGACCAGCACGAACGGACGTTGAGGAAGCGTCGCTCGCGCTCAGTGGCCCCGGTGGTCCTGGATCGTGATCCGCGGCCCGAACGCGGGCTTCCGGAACCCGGAGCCGCCGATCAACCGCACGACACGCTCCCGGTGCCCGCGCCAGGGTTCGAGCAGTTCGAGCATCCCGTCGTCGTCGACCGGCGCACCCGTGAGTGCCCACCCGACGAGCGCCGGCACGTGGAAGTCCCCCACGCTCGGCGAGTCCGGGTCGCCGTGGGAGCGCTGCGCCGTCTCGGCGGCGGTCCACCGACCGACCCCGGGGATCGACTGCAGCTTCGTGGACACGACCTCGCCACCGCGCCCGTGCGCCAGGGTCCGTTCGAGTGCGGGCGCGACCTTCACTGCGCGCATCACGGTGGCCGAGCGCCCGGGTTCGATGCCTGCGCGGTGCCACTCCCAGCTCGGGATCCGTGCCCACGTCGGAGCGTCCGGCGGCACCATCATGCCCGCGGGTGCCGGACCGGGCGCCGGTGTGCCGTGCCGACGGAGCAGGTACCGCCACGCGCCCCACGCCTGCCGCGAGGTCACCTTCTGCTCCATGATCGCCGGCACGAGCATCGCGACCACGGTGTTCGTGCGGAGCAGCCGGAGCCCGGGCTGCCGGTGTCGTGCCGCGGCCAGGAACTCGTTGCCGGAGACGTCGAACGACGACCAGTCGTCGCCGCGTCCGAGCAGATCGGGGGCGTGCTCGACCGCCCACGGGGCTCCGCTGCCCCACGCCGACACCGCGATGGTGTCGCCGGTCCGCCGGATCGCCACGGAAGCGGGACCGGAGGGTGTGCGCAGCGCGAGCCACACGACCCCGCCGACCACCTGGAAGGCCGGGTCGCCGGAGCCGCGCTGCAGGGGCCGCAGGGTCGACGCGACGTCCACCGCGCCTCCAGGCCGGTACACCGTGTCGACGCGAGACGCGTCACCGGACGCACCAGCGGCCGCAGGCGGCGAAGCGGAAGCGAGCAGGGACACACGGGGATGGTAATGCGGAACCACCGTCAGTCATGATGGGCACTGATCCCCACCACCCGACGACGGAGCTCCCATGCGCATCGGCATCCTCACCTCCGGAGGCGACTGCCCCGGCCTGAACGCGGTCATCCGCGCGATCGTCCTGAAGGGCATCGCCATCTACGGACACGACTTCGTCGGCTTCCGCGACGGGTGGCGCGGGGTGGTCGACGGCGACATCGTCCCGCTCGGCCGCAAGGACATCCAGGGCATCGCGAAGCAGGGCGGCACGATCCTCGGCACCAGCCGCACGAACCCGTTCGAGGGCCCCAACGGCGGGGTCGAGAACATCTCCGCGACCCTGCAGCGGCACGGAATCGACGCGATCGTCGCGATCGGCGGCGAGGGCACCCTTGCCGCCGCGAAGCGCCTGACCGACGCCGGCCTGAAGATCGTGGGCGTGCCGAAGACGGTCGACAACGACCTGGGCGCGACCGACTACACGTTCGGCTTCGACACCGCCGTCGCCATCGCGACCGAGGCCATGGACCGCCTGCGCACCACCGGCGAGTCGCACTCGCGCTGCATGGTCGCCGAGGTGATGGGCCGGCACGTGGGCTGGATCGCGCTGCACTCCGGCATGGCCGCGGGCGCGCACGCGATCCTCATCCCCGAGCAGAAGACGAGCATGGACCAGATCGCGAAGTGGGTGCGGGCCGCCTACGACCGCGGGCGCGCACCGCTCGTGGTGGTGGCCGAGGGCTTCGTCCCCGACCACGAGGACACGGCGCACACCGAGCGGGGGCTCGACGCCTTCGGGCGCCCGCGGCTGGGCGGCATCGGCGAGCGCCTCGCGCCGCTCATCGAGGAGATGACGGGCATCGAGACGCGTGCCACGACCCTGGGGCACATCCAGCGCGGTGGCACGCCGACCGCGTACGACCGGGTGCTGTCGACCCGGCTCGGGCTGGCGGCGATCGACTCGGTCGTCGAGGAGCGCTGGGGCCGGATGGTGGCGCTGCGGGGCACCGAGATCGAGCACGTCTCGTTCGAGGAGGCGCTCGGCGAGCTCAAGACGGTGCCGCAGGCGCGGTTCGACGAGGCCGCCATCATGTTCGGCTGAGTGGGCTGGGGCGGGGCTGGGGCTGGGGCCGCTGGGCTGTTTCGGGCGTACCTGGTCGAATCGGGCGTACCTGATCGGTCGGTCCGCCCCGGTACGCCCGAATCCACCAGGCATCGCACGCGTTCTGGGAAAGAACGGGCAGGCCGCCGGGGCCGCCGACACTGCGCCGGGTCGAATCGGGCGTACGTGGTCGAATCGGGCGTACCTGGTCGGTTGGTCTGCCCCGGTACGCCCGAATCCACCAGCCATCGCGCGCGTTCTGGGAAAGAACGGGCAGCCCGCCGGGAGCCGCCGACACTGCGCCGGGTCGAATCGGGCGTACCGGGTCGAATCGGGCGTACCTGGTCGAATCGGGCGTACCGGGTCGAATCGGGCGTACCTGGTCGGTCGGTCCGCCCCGGTACGCCCGAATCCACCAGGCATCGCACGCGTTCTGGGAAAGAACGGGCAGCCCGCCGGGAGGCCCGGGGTAGCGTCCGGCGCATGACCCGCGCCGTTCTCGTGTCCAGTGCAGCCCCGCCCACCGTCACCGACGTCGACCTGCCGGATCCGGCCGAGGGCGAGGCCCTCGTCGACGTCACGTACTCGAGCGTCAACTACAAGGACGGCCTAGCCCTCGCGAGGAACCCCGGCGTCGCCCGGCTCGACCCACTCGTGCCGGGGATCGACGTGGTCGGCACGGTGTCGGGGCTCGGACCGGGCGTGCACGAAGTCGCGATCGGTGACCGGGTGGTGCTGAACGGCGCCGGCCTGGGTGAGACCCGGCACGGGGGCTGGGCGACGCAGGCCGTGGTGCAGTCCGGGTCGCTCGTCGTGCTGCCCGAGGCGATCGACGACTCGTTCGCGGCGGCCATCGGCACCGCGGGGTTCACGGCGATGCTCAGTGTGCTGGCGCTCGAGCGCTTCGTCGCGCCGGGGGACGGGCCGGTGCTGGTGACGGGGGCGTCCGGCGGGGTCGGCACCGTGGCGATCGCACTTCTCGCGGCCCGCGGGTACCGGGTGACGGCGTCGACCGGTCGCGCAGCCAACACGGACTCGCTCCGCCGACTCGGGGCGACCGAGGTGATCGACCGTGGCACCCTTTCCGAGCCGGGCAAGCCGATGCAGCGCGCCACCTGGGCCGGAGGGGTGGACAGCGTCGGCGGGGCCACCCTGGCGAACGTCCTGGCATCGACCCGGTGGGGCGGTGCCGTGACGGCGTGCGGGCTGGCGCAGGACTCCGTGCTGCCGACGACCGTGCTGCCGTTCATCCTGCGGTCGGTGTCGCTGCTCGGGATCAATTCCGTCGACGCCCCGCTCGAGCTCCGACGTCGGGCGTGGGATCGGCTCGCGACCGACCTCGACGCCGCGCTCCTGGCCGACGTCACCCGCACGGTCACGCCCGAGCAGGCCATCGCGGTGGGGGCCGAGGTCGTCGCGGGACGGGTGCACGGGCGAACGGTCGTCACCGTCGCGGGCTGAATCGCGGTCACCGATCGGCGTGACTTTTAGCAAACGTTTGCATATTGGCACGCTAGGATTTCGAGTGTCGATTTCGTCCTCGAGGAGATGACATGCCGGTCCCCAAGTCCACCGTGGAGAGCTCTCCCCGGAAGCTCCTGCGCGACGTCGTCTACGACAAGATGCTCGCGGCCTTGCGGGACGGCACGCTCCAGCACGGCGAGCGCCTGAACGACGACGAGCTGGTCCAGTGGCTGGGTGTGAGTCGCACCCCGATCCGCGAGGCCATCGCGAAGCTCGTCGACATCGGCCTGGTCGAGATGGAGGCGAACCGGTACACCCGCGTCGCCACCCCGACCTTCGAGGACTGGGTCATCGCGACCCGCGCGACCGCCGGGTTCTTCGAGCTCAGCCTGCGCTGGGGCGTCCCGGAGTACAGCGACGAGGACGTCGAGGCCCTCACCGCGCTGCTCGACAAGGCCGACCGCATGCGCAAGGTGCGGGACTACGGGTTCAGCGGCGCCCTCACCGAGATCATCGAGTTCGCCGTCGAGCACTCCGGGAACCCCCTGGTGCAGAACGCGGCCGTCGGCGCCATGGAGCGGGTCCGCTTCACGCTCAACCCCACGCCGGCGTTCGAGCAGTACGGTTCCGAGGCGTTCTTCTCGATCCTGCGCGAAGCGCTCACCGAGCGCGACGGCGAAGGCGCTGCCGAGGCCGGACGAGCCCTCACCCGCAACTTCGAACAGCACATCGAGGCGGTCCGCGCCGACCGCGGCTGACCATGGTCGTCGGCGAGTGGGGTGACGCCGACCCCTGGGCGGCCGCGCACGACGACGCCTACGTGTCCCTGCTCGCCCACGTCCGGACCGGCTACCGCGGACCGGTGTCCGTCGACCTCGACGCACTGAGCTGGGAGTGGGGCACCTCGCTCGGTGAGGTCCGATCGGCAGCGGCCCGGCTCGAGGACCTCGGCATCCTGGTCCACAAGCCGGACGGCACGTGGCAGTACGAGGAACTCTCCGACGCCGACCTGTCCGACGCACTGGACTTCTGGGTCGCGCTCATCGGTCCGGCCCTCCGTGCCACGATCCCGGCGCTCACCCCCGAACTGCGCGCCGAGCTCGACCGCCGGGTCGCACGGGCCCGCACCACCGCTGCCCTCCGGTTGCCGGAGTACCCGACGGCGTTCTCCGCCGCCTGCCAGTTCTGGTTCGAGCACTCCCCGAACACCCTGGTGCGCAACCTGGGTCTGCGCGCGTTCGAGCGGATGCGGTGGGCACGCGTCCCCACCCAGCTCTGGTCGGTCCACGACGTGCACGCCTGGTTCGTGACCACCGACCGCGCCGTGGACACCGGCGACCCGGCAGTCGCGACCACCGCGGCAGAGGTCATCGACGGGCTGTTCGAGGTCCACCGGCGGAACGTCGGGATCCCGCAGACGAGCCGCCCGGCGGACGACACCACCGAACACCGTGTCGGCCCGGTCGACCGCGCCCTGCTCCGCGACGTCCGCTCCGGGGCGCTGGGGGTCGGGTCCACCCACGCGCTCGAGGAACTCGTGGCACGGACCGGCGCCGGACCCGAGCAGGTCCTCCACGGGCTGCGCTGGCTGCACGACGTGGGCCTCGCCGAGAGCGACCGGGGACGCCACCGCATCGTCGAACCGTCGCTCGCGACCTGGCGGGACACCATGGAGCTGCTCACCGGGGTCTTCGCCCACGGTGCCGTCCACGTGCTGCCCGGGCTGCGCGGATCCGACCTCGAGGAGTTCCGCCGGCTCGTCGAACGGGCGCGCGCGGACGGCCAGGTGCGCGACCACCGGTACACGGAGAGCGCGTTCGCCGTCACCCGGTTCCTGGCCGAGCAGTCCGGCAACCGCTGGACGCGGCAGGCACTGCGCCTCGCGATGGCACGGCTCGCCTACGCGCTGCCCGAGGCCCCCACGTTCCGGCAGTGGGACGCAGAAGCGCTCTGGCTGGCGCTCGACACAGCGGCCGGCAGCGGAGACGTCGGTGCCGCCCGGGCAGCGGCCCGCCGGTTCGTCGACGTCGCACGGGCGCACGTGGACGACGTCACGGCGCGATGGGGCACGATGGGGTCATGACCGACGCGCACGACGACGTCCTGATCCACGCCACCGGGGTCCGGGTCACGCGCTCCGGCCGCGACCTGCTGCACGACGTCGACCTGACCGTCCGGCGCGGGGAGCACTGGGCACTGCTCGGCCCCAACGGTGCCGGCAAGTCCACGTTGCTGGCCGTCCTCGGTGCGACCGGGCACCCCACCGCCGGCACGGTCGAGGTGCTCGGTCGCCGCCTCGGACGCGTCGACGTCCGCGAACTCCGGGAGCACATCGGCCACGTCGACCCCCGACACCGGATGCTCTCGCCGCTCACGGTGCTCGAGACGGTGCTCACCGGGCTGACCGGCACGACGGACCTCATGATGCGGTGGGAGCCCTCGGCCGAGCAGGTCGCGCTGGCCGAGCAGCACATCGCCGACGTCGGGCTCACGGCACGACGGGACGCCCGCTGGCCGGTGCTGTCGCAGGGCGAGCGGGGACGCGCCCTCATCGCCCGTGCCCTGATGTCCGAACCCCAGCTGCTGCTGCTCGACGAGCCGGCGACCGGCCTCGACGTCGCCGCACGAGAGCACCTGCTGGAGACCGTCGATGCGCTGCGGCACCGACACCCCGAGCTGGGCAGCGTCATGGTCACCCACCACCTGGAGGACCTGCCGGCCTCGACGTCGCACGCGATGCTGCTCCGCGACGGTGCCGTCGTGGCCCAGGGCACCTCGGACCAGGTCATCACGTCGTCGGCGGTGTCGCACGCGTTCGACTTCCCGCTCGCGATCCTGCGGTCGGAAGGGCGCTGGGCCGCGCGCCGATCCGCCTGACGCGTGCTTGAATGGCCGTTCAGTGTCCGCGGCCCGTGTCGGGGAGGGACCCGGCACCGCACCACGGTGTCACGCCGCGGACCGTCACCAGGGGGAACCATGACGAACACGCCGCCGCCCTACCCGGGGTCCGAGCCGCAACCGAACGACGGGCAGCCCAACGCCGGCCAGCCGAACGGCCAGCAGTACCCGCAGCAGCCCGCAGGCCAGCAGTACCCGCAGCAGCCCGCCGGCCAGCCGTACCCGCAGCAGCCCGCCGGCCAGCCGTACCAGGCCCCGGCCGGCGCCGCGCCCTACGCACCCCCGCCCAAGTCGTCGTCCCGCGGCAAGCGCGTCCTGATCTCGGTGCTCGGCGTCGTCGTGGCCGTGGTGGTGGCGTTCCTCGTCCGCCAGGGCCTCAACGCGGCCTTCAGCGACTCCACCGAAGAGAAGGTCTCGAAGGCCGTCGAGCAGATCCGCGAGCAGAGCGACCTGCCCAAGCAGGTCGACTCCGTCACGACGTGGACCGGGATCGAGGCCGAGGGCGCCGCGATCCACTACGACTACACGGTGTCGGCGGACGTCGACCCGGCCTCGATCAACGAGGGGGTCATCCGCGACGCCGTCGGGCCGAACCTCTGCTCGACCAGCGAGACGAAGAAGCTCCTCGACGAGGACGTCGACATGCGGTACACCTACGCGTTCGAGGGCTCGTCGAAGACCGTGGACACGACCTTCACCAAGGCCGACTGCTCCTGAGCCCCGACGCCCGTCACGCGGTCGCGGCGGCAGCAGCCTTCGCGGCCGCGGGCAGGGCGTCGAGGATCCGTCCGACCGCTCGGTCGTCGTGGGCGGCCGTCACGAACCAGGCCTCGAACACGCTCGGCGGCAGGGTCACCCCGGCGTCGAGCATCGCGTGGAAGAACGGCGCGTAGCGGAACACGTCCTGCGCCCGCACGTCGTCGTAGTTCCGCGGTGCCTGCTCGGTGAACGCGAACGAGAACAGGTTGCCGGCGCGCTGCACGGTGTGGGCGACGCCCTCGGCCGACAGGGCGTCCGACGTGGCCGCGGAGATGACCGCAGCCGTGCGGTTCAGCGACTCGTACACGGACGGCGTCGCGGCGCGCAGAGTGGCGATGCCGGCGGCGACGGCCAACGGGTTCCCCGACAGGGTGCCCGCCTGGTACACCGGCCCGAGCGGGGCGAGGAAGTCCATGACGTCACGCCGACCGCCGAGTGCGGCGAGGGGCATGCCACCGCCGATGACCTTGCCGAACGTGATGAGGTCGGGCTTCCACCCGGCGCCGTCCGGCACGACCTTGGACGCCTCGAGGCCCCACCAGCCGGCAGCACCGACTCGGAAGCCGGTCAGGACCTCGTCGACGATGAGCAGCGCCCCGTGCGACCGGGTGATCTGCGCCAGGGCACGGTTGAAGCCGCGCTCCGGTGCCAGGACGCCCATGTTCGCGGCGGCGGACTCGACGATGATGGCGGCGATGCGCTCGGAGTGCTCGTCGAACGCCCGGCGGACGGCGTCGAGGTCGTTGTACGGCAGCACGAGGGTCTGCGCGGCGGTCTCGGCGGTGATGCCCGCACTTCCCGGCATGGCCAGGGTCGCGACGCCCGAGCCGGCCTCGGCCAGCAGGGAGTCCGAGTGCCCGTGGTAGTGCCCGGCGAACTTCACGAGCAGATCGCGACCGGTGTAGCCGCGGGCCAGCCGGATCGCGGTCATCGTGGCCTCGGTGCCGGTCGACACCATGCGGAGCTTCTCGATGGGGCCGTCGCCGTCCACCGACACCCGCTGCTTCACGAGTTCGGCCAGCTCGGTCTCACCCGGGGTCGATGCCCCGAACGACAGTCCGCGCGCGGCGGCCTGCTGCACGGCCTCGACCGTGCCGGGGTGGGCGTGCCCGAGGATCGCGGGGCCCCACGACGCGACGAGGTCGACGTACTCGCGACCCTCCGCGTCGGTGACGTAGGCGCCCTTGGCGGACACCAGGAACCGCGGGGTGCCGCCGACCGACCCGTAGGCGCGGACCGGTGAGTTCACGCCCCCGGGGATCGCGTTCTTGGCTCGGCCGAAGAGCTGGTCGTTCGTGGTCATTCGGGGGCCTTCCCGGTCGAGGCGATGCCGGCGACGTCCGCGGTGCTGCCCGAGGTGCGGAGGCCCGCTTCCTCGTTGAGCTTCCGCGCGATGTCGACGGCGAAGTAGGTCAGGATCGCGTCGGCACCGGCGCGCTTGATGCCGACGAGCGACTCCATCGCGGCGGCGTCGCGGTCGATCCACCCGTTCTGCGCTGCTGCGGTGATCATCGCGTACTCGCCGGAGATCTGGTACGCCCAGACCGGGACCGGCGAGGTGGCCGCGGTCTCGGCGAGCACGTCGAGGTAGCTCATCGCGGGCTTCACCATCACGATGTCGGCGCCCTCGTCGACGTCGAGCTCGACCTCGCGGAGTCCCTGCCGACCGTTCGCGGCATCGATCTGGTACGTCCGGCGGTCGCCGACGAGCGACGACGAAACGGCCTCGCGGAAGGGACCGTAGAACGCCGAGGCGTACTTGGCGGCGTAGGCGAGCAGCGCGGTGCCGCTGTGCCCGGCACCGTCGAGCGCGTCACGTGCGGCGGCGATCTGGCCGTCCATCATGCCGCTCATGCAGACGAGCTCGGCGCCGGCCTCGGCCTGAGCGACCGCCATGTCGCGGTAGCGCAGCAGGGTGGCGTCGTTGTCGACGGAGCCGTCGGCGCCCAGCACACCGCAGTGTCCGTGGTCGGTGAACTCGTCGAGGCACAGGTCGGACTGCACCACGAGGGCAGCCCCCACCTCCTGCCGAGCGACGCGGATCGCCACATTGAGGATGCCGTCCGGGTCGGTGGCGCCCGAGCCCTCGGCGTCCTTCGTGGTCGGGACGCCGAACAGGTTCACCCCGCCGACGCCCTGCTCTGCCGCCCCGACGAGCGCGCGACGGAACGAGTCGAGGGAGTGCTGCTGCACGCCCGGCATGCTCGAGATGTCCACCGCGTCGGTCGCGCCTTCGCGGATGAACATCGGCAGCACGAGCTCGGCGGGGTGGAGCCGGGTCTCGGCCACGAGTCGTCGCATCGCGGGGGCGGCGCGGAGCCGACGGGGGCGGACCTGGGGGAAGCGTCCAGTCACGGGTGACCTTCCTGGTGGGGGGTGGTTGGGTTCAGTGCCTCGACGACGGCGTCGAGCAGGGCTTCTGCGGACCGGGACCGTCCGACGGCGTGCACGGGCAGTCCGGCCGCGCGCGCGTCGGTCGCGGTCCCGGGGCCGATGCAGGCCACGATGGTGCGTGGGTCGAGCGGGGTCATCCGGCGGGCGATCTCGCGGGCGACGCTGCCACTCGTCACGAGCACCGCAGCGGGCGCCGTCTCGAGGGTGATCGGCTCGTCGCCGGTCCCCACGGTACGGTACGCGACCACGTCGTCCACGTCGATGCCGCGGGCACGGAGGCCGTCGACGAACGTCGGTGCCGCGATCTCGGAACGGGGGAACAGCACGGTGCCGTCGGTGTCGGGGAACGCCTCGACCAGACCGGCTGCGGACGTCTCGGTCGGCACGAGCTCGACGTCCCAGCCCGCCGCGCGCGCGGCACGGGCGGTCGGCTCGCCGACCGCGGCGACGCGCACCCCGGCCGGGAGGCCCGCCACGCGTTCCGACAGGACCGTCACGGCCGTCGCACTGGTCACCACCACCCATGCGTAACCAGCCACAGGGGTTCGGTCACCGACGAGGGTCGGTGACCAGTTCCTCCCGGCCGCACCGGAGGCGACCAGACGGCGGACCGCAGCGTCGAGCGCGGTGGGGTCGGACGGCGGAGCCTCCGTGATGAGGGGGACGACGACGGGGGCGAGCCCACGGGCCCTGGCCGCTGCGGCGACCCGGTCCCCCCACGCACCGCCACGCGGGACGAGGACGACCGGGGGTCGCGCCTCGTCCGTCGCGGTGGTGGAGGGTTCCGTGGTGACCGCCTACTCGGCCGGCGTCGCGAGGCCGGGGCCCGCGGTGTGCGGGCCGTCCGTGGTGTCCTCGGCGACGGTGGTCGCGAGGTCGGCCAGGTCCGCAGCACCGTTCTCGAGCAGCTCGGTCGCCACCCGGCCGCCGACCTCGAGGGCTTCGTCGAGACGGTCCTGCGCCGACCCGTCGAGCACGGCCGCGTGCGATGCGGTGCGGTACTCGGTGCCGTCGGGGCGGTAGACGGTCGCGGACACGAGCAGGAGCTCGGCGTCCACGACGGCCGTCGCACCGATCGGGGCGGAGCAGCCGGCCTCGAGCTTGGCGAGGACCTCGCGCTCGGCCGTGACCGTCAGGCGGGTCTGGGCGTGCTCGATCTTGCGGAGTGCGGCGAGCAGCCCACGGTCGGTCTCGTCCGAACGGATCTCGACCGCGAGCGCACCCTGACCGGGAGCACTCGGCCAGAAGCCGAGGTCGAGCAGCTCCGTCGCGGCCGACAGACGGTCGATGCGACCCAGGCCGGCGGCGGCGAGCACCACGGCGTCGAGGTCGTCGTCCACCCGACCGAGGCGGGTGTCGATGTTGCCGCGGATGTCGACGACGTCGAGGTCCGGACGCGTCGCACGGAGCTGCGCGGCACGGCGGGGCGAACCGGTGCCGACCTTCGCGCCCTCGGGCAGGGTGTCGACGGTGGCGCCGTTCCGTGCGACGAGGACGTCACGGGCGTCCGCACGCTTCGGCACGGCACCGATCGTCAGGCCCGGGTACGGCGCGGTCGGCAGGTCCTTCAGAGAGTGCACGAGCACGTCGACCTCGCCGGCGACGAGCGCTTCACGCAGGGCGCTGGCGAAGACGCCGGTGCCGCCGAGCGACGCCAGGGAAGCACGGTTCGTGTCGCCCTCGCTCGTGACGGTGACGAGCTCGACGGGCCGACCGGCGGCCTTCGCCAGACGGTCGGCGACGTCCTGCGACTGCGCGACCGCGAGCCGGCTGGCACGCGTGCCGAGCCGGATCGGGGTCGGGCCGTCGGGCGACGTCGTGTCGGGGTCGCTCACGGGTGCATCGGTCACGGGGCGACGCCCGCGGCGGCGGGCTTGAACCCCGCTCGCACGTTCTCGCAGCACCCAGGACGGCACACGTCGTACCAGGGACCGATGTCGGTCATGTGCGGACGCTCGGCCTTCGGGGTGCCGTTGACCCGCTCGAGCACCAGGTCGACGAGCCCGGACACGTAGGCCGGGTCGATGCCGGGGGTCTGCGTACGGAGCGACCAGAAGCCGAGCTCACCGGCGGTCTCGGTGGCTTCCTCGTCGAGGTCCCACATGACCTCCATGTGGTCGCTGACGAAACCGAGCGGGACGATCAGCACGGCACGCGTCGGGCCACCCTTGAGGTCCTCGTTCATGTAGTCGTTGATGTCGGGCTCGAGCCACGGCTGCGTCGGGGGGCCGGAGCGCGACTGGTAGACGAGCTTCCAGGCGGGCTTCGACGTGCCCTGCAGGTGGGCGTGCTCGGGCTGCTCGAGGAGCTCGGCCCAGGCCTGGTCGAGGACGACCTCGCCGACGGCCAGGTGCTGCGCCTCGTACGCGCCGTGCTCGTCGAACCCGCGGTAGTCGGGGCCGGAGCGGGCGGCGTCGGCCGAGGGGATCGAGTGCGTCGAGAAGAGCACCTGCAGCTCGGTCGCGACGTCGAGGCCCTCGTTCTCGGCGATCGCGCGGGCCATGCCGTCGCGGACGCCGTCGATGAACGGGCGGACGAAGCCCGGGTGGTCGAAGAACTGGCGGACCTTGTCGATCTGGATCGTGTCGATCAGGCCGGTCTCGTTCAGCACGCGGGCGTAGTCCTCGCGGTACTGCCGGCAGCTCGAGAACGACGAGTACGCGCTCGTGGCGATGGCGACCAGCTTGGTGTAGCCCTTGTCAGCCGCCTCGGTGAACGCTTCTTCCAGGTAGGGCTCCCAGTTGCGGTTGCCCCAGAGGACCGGCATGTCGATGCCGCGCGACGCCAGCTCGGCCTCGAGCGCTGCCTTGAGCGCACGGTTCTGCGCGTTGATCGGGCTCACGCCGCCGAAGTGGCGGTAGTGGTGCGCCACCTCTTCCAGACGCTCGTCCGGGATCCCGCGGCCACGCGTGACGTTGCGCAGGAAGGGGATGACGTCGTCCTGGCCCTCGGGGCCACCGAAGCCGGCGAGCAGGATCGCGTCGTAGGCGGTCGGGGTCTCGACGTGCTCGGGACCGGATGCCGCCGCGGGGGTGGCGGCGAGGACCTGGCCGTTCGTGATCATGCTGGTGTCGGTCATGACAGCACCTCCGGGAGTTCGGCGGTCGTCACGCGACGACCCGTGAAGAAGGGGACCTCTTCGCGCACGTGCATGCGCGCTTCGGTGTAGCGGAGATCGCGCATCAGGTCGACCAGGTCGACGAGGTCCGGGCTCTCGAGCGGCAGGATCCACTCGTAGTCGCTCAGGGCGAAGGTCGCGATGGTGTTCGTGAGCACGCGGCGGTACTTCGCACCGGCGATGCCGTGGTCGCGGAGCATCTTCGAACGCTCCTCTTCCGGCAGCAGGTACCACTCGTAGGAGCGGACGAACGGGTACACCGTGATCCACGCCTCGGGGTCCTTGCCACGCAGGAACGCGGGGGTGTGCCGCTTGTTGAACTCGGCCTCGCGGTGCATGGCCATCACGTGCCAGACCGGCTCGGCGTCCTGGAAGAGGCCGGTGCGACGGATCTCGCGCAGCACGGCCTGGATGACCTGCGCGTCGTCACCGTGCAGCCAGACCATGACGTCGGCGTCGGCACGGAAGGCCGAGACGTCGTAGAAGCCACGGATCGTCACCCCGCGCTCGGCGGCGCTGGCGATCACGGTGTCGAGTTCGGCCACGGCGTCGTCTCCGACGCGGTGGACCGGACCGAGGGGCCGGCGGAACACTGCCCAGAGGGCGTAGGCCGTCAGCAGGTTCGGGTCGATCCCGGAGTCCGGGAGACCGGTCTCGGC
Source organism: Curtobacterium sp. MCPF17_018 (assembly GCF_003234135.1). Lineage (NCBI taxonomy): Bacteria > Bacillati > Actinomycetota > Actinomycetes > Micrococcales > Microbacteriaceae > Curtobacterium > Curtobacterium sp. MCPF17_018. Next base: position 110,596 of record NZ_QKSJ01000006.1, read on the forward strand.
GGGTTCGGTGTGGGGGTGGTCGTTCGCGTGCGCGGGCGCGTCGGAGCTCATGGATCCATTGTCCTATCGGTTGCCAGGGTGTTGGCCGCCCCGCATCCGGTGGACCGCGCTCGGGCGGTCTACCGCCGTCGGAGCACCATCACGACGATACCCCCGACCACCGCCACACCGGCTGCGAGACCGGCCAGGTAGGGCACCGGCTTCTCGTCGAGGCCGCGCTTGAACTTCGACGCCGCGATCCCGATCTGCTTCGGGACGTTGAGCTTGTCCTCGATCGCGTCGAGGGTGTCGAACAGCTGGGCGCGGGTCGCGGCGACGCGAGCAGCGAGATCGTCGTGCGGGTCGGTCACGGTTCCTCCGTCGGTGGTGCGGATGTCGGGCCTCAGGGTCGGCCGTCGACGTCCGGGGTGCGGCTGCCGTACTGGGTCGGCGGGGTCGGCTTCTTGCCGAGGCCCTTGACCGCGTTGATGTCGTCCTTGACGCTCGCGATCGTGCGCTTCGGCGTGACCGGCAGGCCCTTCTTCAGCCGCTTCCAGCCGATCAGGCCGAGGATCGCGGCGATGATCAGCATCACCACGGCCACCACCAGTGCGGCCAGCCACGCCGGCATCACGGTCGCGAGGCCCATCACGGCTGCGGTCAGCAGGACGCCGATCGCGTAGAGCACGACGACGAGGGCACCGACCAGCAGACCGGCTGCGAGGCCGAAGATCTTCGCCTTCGCGAGCATCTCGGCCTTGAGCAGGTCGATCTCGCCCTTGACCAGGCCCTTGACGAGCTTCGGGACGTCACCGACCAGGCCGAACAGCGAACGCGACTTGCGATCGCGGGTGTCGGTCATGAGGTGGTGGTGTCCTTCTTCTGGCCGACCTTGCGGACGGCCTTCTTGGTCGTCTCACCGATGAACTCGGCGACGTCCGGCGTCTTGTCGGCGATGAAGTCCTCGGCGACGTGCACGCCCTTCTGGACGCCGTTGCTGTTCCAGACCTTGCCGCTGACGGTCTTGATCTGCTCGTACCGCGCCCGTCCGGCTCGCGATCCCAGGACGTACCCGAGTGCGGCGCCGGCGACGAACAGGAGCTTTCCGCGCATGTGCGATTCCTCCGTGCATTGGTTGTGCGGTGGTCATGCACCGAACGGAATACGTCCGGCGGTCTGACCAACAGTAGCCCTCAGGGGCTGCGCGGTCCGCTCAGGAACCGAGGATCTCGTCGGCTGCCTTCCGAGCAGCGGCGATGATCCCCGCCAGGCCGCGTCCGGTGGAGGCCTCACCGATCCCGACGACGCCCTCGGCCAGCCCGGCCGCGGTCAGGTCCGGCCCGTACCAGCCGACGCGTCCGGCGCCGCTGACGCGATCGGCCGTGATCGGCACACCGAGCAGCGTGGACGCGTCCTGCAGCGCGCGGCTGCCGACGGGGTCGGTCGGGTCGACCGGGAGGCTCGTGGCGACGCCCGCAGGGTCCGTCGCGGTGGTCGCGTAGCTGAGCCGCAGGACGTGGCGTCCGTCCGCCGCGTCGGCCAGCCACGGCCACTTCACCGTCGCGTGCGTGAGGGCCTTCGCCGACACCGCCTGGGCGTCCGGGTGCACGAGCATCCCGGTGCCACGCGGGGCGGCGTCGAGCTCCGGCTGGTCGACGACGAGCGTGACGAGCTGGATGCCCGTCCTATCGGGGGTGGCGGTGCGCTCCGGGTCGGCGACGGAGGACAGGGTGTGCTGGGCGGGCAGCCGTTCGGTCGTGCCGTCGGCGCTGACGATCTCGACCGCGTGCGCCTCGATGCGGGTCGCCCGGGTGTGCAGCCGGACGTCCACCCCGTAGGTCTCCATGTCGGCGACGAGCTCGTCCACCAGGCGCACCGTCCCACCGCGGATCCCCTGCACCGGGGTGCCGGCGGCCGCGCGTGCCCGCAGCGACAGGACAGCCCGGGCGAGTGAGCCCTCGCGCAGCAGTGCGGCGCGCAGGCCCGGAGCCACCCGATCGGGGTCGAGCTGGTCGGGGTGGGTGGAGTGCACGCCACCGGCGATCGGCACCACGAGGTCGTCGAGCACCCGCTCCCCCATGCGCCGACGGACGAGTTCGCCGAGCGAGGAGGCCTTGGCGCCCACCGGTGCCGGCAGCAGCGAGTCCATCTGGGCGCGCAGGCCGCCCTTCTGCCCGACCACGGCCAGCACGTCCGCGGCCATCGGGGTGCTCGGGATGCCGAGGAGCCCGGTCGCCGGGATCGGGGAGGTCCGGCCGTCGCGGGTCATCAGCCAGGCACCGCGGGGGTCGGGGGCGACGACGTCGTTGCCGAGCCCGAGCTCGATCGCCAGGCGGCCGACGGCGTCCGTGCGGGTGGCGAACGAGTCGGCCGCCATGTCCAGGTCGATCCCGCCGACGGTGTGCCGACGGATCATGCCGCCGAGCTCGCCCGAGGACTCGACGAGCACCACGTGGGCGCCGCCCTTGGCGAGGTCACGGGCGGTGACGAGCCCGGCGACCCCACCGCCGACCACGACGACGTCGGTCACGCGCCGGCTCCGTCCTGCGCTGCGCCGCCGTCCGCGCGGCCGTCGCCGAGCGAGTGGACCAGCTCGACCACCCGGGTCAGGACGTCCGGGTCGGTCTCGGGCGGGACGCCGTGGCCGAGGTTCACGACGTGGGCCCGTGCGGCACCGCCCCGACGGACGACGTCGCGGACGTGCGCTTCGAGGACACCCCACGGCGCCGAGAGCATCGCCGGGTCGATGTTGCCCTGCACGCTGACCCCGGTGCCGACGCGCTGGACGGCCTGGTCGAGCGGCAGGCGCCAGTCGACCCCGACCGCGTCGACGCCCACGGAGTCCGTGCCGAAGGTCGTCATGTCGGCCAGGACCTCGCCGCTGCCGACGCCGAAGTGGATGCGCGGCACCCCGAGCTCGGCGACGTGCGACATCGCCTGGGCGGAGTGCGGTGCGACGGACCGGACGTAGTCGGCGCGGGAGAGCGACCCGACCCACGAGTCGAAGAGCTGCGCGGCCGAGGCCCCGGCGAGCACCTGTGCCCGGAGGAACACCCCGGACACCTCGGCGGCCCAGGCGAGCAGCCGCGACCAGGTCTCGGGGTCGGCGTGCATGAGCGTGCGGGCGCGGATGTGGTCCTTGGACGGGCCACCCTCGACCAGGTAGGCGGCGAGGGTGAACGGCGCCCCCGCGAAGCCGATCAGCGGGGTGTCACCGAGCTGCTCGACCGTGCGTCGGACGGCCTGCTCGATGGGGGCGAGGGCCGCGGGGTCGAGCTGTTCGAGGGCGTCGACGTCGGCGGGGGTGCGGATCGGCGACGAGAGCACCGGGCCACGACCGGGGACGATCTCGACGTCCACGCCGGCGAGCTTGATCGGCACGACGATGTCGCTGAAGAAGATGCCCGCGTCGACCCCGTGCCGGCGCACCGGCTGCAGGGTGATCTCCGACGCCATCTCCGGGTCGAGGCACGCGTCGAGCATGGCTGTGCCGACCCGGAGCTCCCGGTACTCCGGCAGGGACCGTCCGGCCTGGCGCATGAACCACACCGGGAGCGTCTCCGGACGGTCACCCCGCAGGGCCCGTACCAGGCGGGAACCACTCGTCCGCCCTGATGCCAGGGGGTGGGAGTCGGGGAGGGATGTGGTCGTCGCTTCGGTCACCGGATGATTCTCCCATCGAGCGCGTTACCATTGACTACGTGCTCATCTGTCTCACGGCGTCGCATCGCAACGCCAGCTTCGATCTCCTGGAGCGACTGAGCATCGGTGCACCCGCGGCAGCCAGCCGACTCGTCACGGATGCCGGCGTCCTGGACGGTGCCGTGGTGCTCGCCACCTGCAACCGCTTCGAGGCGTACCTCGACATCGCAGGCGACGAGAGCGACTCCGCCGTCTCCGCCACCGTGCAGGCCGTGGCCGCCGCGAGCGACCTGGACGCCACCGAGGTCCTCGACTCCGTCAACGTGCTGGACGGCAAGGACGTCGTGCAGCACCTGTTCGCCGTGTCGAGCGGTCTCGAGTCCGTCGTCGTCGGCGAGACCGAGATCTCCGGCCAGGTCCGTCGCTCGCTCGAGGACGCGCGGTCGAACGGCACCACCACCTCGGACCTCGAGCGCCTGTTCCAAGAGGCCGCGCACACCTCGCGCGGCGTCAAGACCCGCACCCGCATCGGCGCCGCCGGCCGGTCGCTCGTGCGCCTCGGCCTCGAACTCGCCTCGTCACGGGTCACCGACTGGGCCCGCACCCGCGTGCTGCTCGTCGGCACCGGCAGCTACGCGGCCACCACCATCGCCGCCCTGCGTGACCGCGGCGCCACGAACATCCAGGTGTTCTCGCCCTCGGGCCGGGCGCCCTGGTTCGCCGCCAAGCACGACCTCGTCGCCGCCCGCGACCTGCGCCAGGCCATCGGCGAGAGCGACGTCCTGATCACCTGCACCTCGAGCGAGGTCCCGGTCGTCGCACCGGCCGACCTCGACGACGGGGTCCGTCGGATCGTCATCGACCTCGGGCTCCCCCGCAACGTCGACCCCGCAGCCGCCGGAGTCGACGGCGTCGAGCTGCTCGACCTCGAGACGATCAGCATCCACGCCCCGATCTCCGAGCTGAACGCCGAGTCCGAGGCCCGCGCGATGGTCGACGACGCCGTGTCCCGGTTCCGCGCCCAGGCGATGGAGCAGTCGACGACCCCGGCGCTCGTGGCGTTCCGCAAGCACGTGTTCGACATCCTCGACGACGAGATCGAGCGGGCCAAGCGCCGCGCGGACGCCGACGGCGAGTCCGTCGAGCACACCGAGCGGGCACTCCGGCACCTGGTCGGCGTCCTGCTGCACCGGCCCTCGGTCCGCGCCCGTGAGCTCGGTCGCGCCGGTCGCGGCGAGGAGTTCGTCGGGGCGATCGACTCCCTGTACGGCGTCCGGCCCGCGGCCGAGCCGGAGCTGCCGTCGCCCGTCGTCCCGCTCGCCGACCGCACGGCACTGGACCCGACCGCCTCGGATCGCGACGACCAGGCGGACGCGAGCTGAGCCTCCAGGCCGCTCCTCAACCACCCACGCTGCGCGTGAGTGCGCTGCTGCTGGTGCGTGACCGACGTGTCCTGATGGTGCGCGCCAGGGCGCGCGACGTGCTCTACCTGCCCGGCGGCAAGGCGGAGCCGCACGAGACCGACGTCGAGGCCGCCGTGCGCGAGGCGCACGAGGAGACCGGCCTGCGGCTCACCGCCGCCGACGTCGACCCGTTCGGTGTCGTGCTCGAGCCCGCTCACGGGCAGGAGCCGGGGACCATGGTCGCGATGACGCTGTTCCTGGTCCGGCCGGGAGGCCCGCTGGACTCCGCCACGCCCGTCGCCTCGGCCGAGGTGGACGAGGTGGAGTGGGTCACCTCGGCCGACGCGGACCGCTGCCCGCCTGCGGGCGTGGAGACGCTCCGCCGCCTGGTGGCGGCGGAGCTCATCGACTGACCGTCAGGCCTTGTCGGTGTCGGTGTACTCCCCGACCTCGCCGTTCTGGGCCGGCTCGGCCTCTCCGGGGATCTCCGAGTCGACGTACTCGCCGTCGGGTCCGGCTCCGGTCGGACGAGTCTCGCCGGGGATGTCGCTCGAGACGAACTCGCCGACGGGCTCCGTCGACTCGACGGGCTCCTCGCCCGGGATCTCGCTGTCCGTGAAGGCTCCGGCGCGGGGTTCGACCCCGTCCGCGCGACCCTCGTCGCCTCGTGCCTGTTCGTGCTTGCCCGTCATGTCCGACCTCCGCTGCTCGGGTTGCTTGTCTCGGAGTGTGCCCGTGGTCCCTGGACGCCGACCGAACCGGATGCGGCGTCCGGTGCCGGAGGGGCAGCACGCTCCCCGAGACTCGGCCCCGCGGACAGTTTCGCCGTCGCTCCGCCAGCGATCTGTCCGCCGGGCCGAGACTCGGCACGGGCGGCGGCGAGCGCCCTCAGCGACGAGCCGGGGCGTGCACGGCCTCGAGCACCTCGGTGCCCATGGTCCGCAGCGCCTCGACGACGGCCAACCGCCGCTGCAACGAGGCGTCGTCGAACGTCACCGTCACCGCGTAGCTGACCGACGACCCGGGCCCCCGCAGGATCCCCGCCTCGGCCCGCACGCCGGTGCTCGACCCGGTGACCGCGACGACCTGCAGCCCGTGGTCGAGCGCCCGGTGCGCCAGGGGGTCGAGCCCGAAGGAGCCGGCGACCAGGTTCAGGTCACTCGCCAGGGACAGCCAGCCGAGCACCCGGTTCGACACCGCTTCGTCGACGACCTCGCCGAGCGCCAGTCCGCGCATCACCCACGACAGCTCCCCGGTCGGTGCGACGGAGGCGTCGGGGGCGTCGTCCGGTCCGCGGCGGTCCCGCACGCGGTCGATCAACGCGGTGCGCTCGATGCCCAGGGACTCCGCGCGCTCACGGACGGCGTCGATCCCCACGGTCGACAGCAGTGCGTTCATGGCCCAGGCGTCGGCGTTGGCCCCGACCAGCGTCGCCAGGTCGGGCACCTGCATCGTGGGCTCCTGCAGGAACTGCCACAGGCCGGCACCGGTCGCGGTGTCGCGGGCCATGCGCTGCAGGCGGTCACCGTGCAGGCGGCCGTCCTCGAGCTGGGCGGCGACCTCGATGAGCAGCAGGACACGGCCCAGGCTCGCGACCGGCTGCACCAGGGTGTCGTCGATCGCGAGCAGGGCCTTGCCGCTCGAGGTGTCGATCACCGAGGCGCTGACCCCGGCACCCTCGAGCGCGAGGGCACCGAGGGCCTCGGTGGTGGCGGTGAAGCGGTCGTCGGACCGGCCGCTGTGCCGCCCGCGACCGCGGCCGCCACCTGCTGGGCGGTCGTCCGGTCGCCGGCGGCGCGACGACCGGGCCGCGTCCGGCTCCGTCATCACCAGATGGCGACGCGCTCGGCGGGGTCGAGGTACATCGCGTCCTGCTCGGTCACGCCGAAGGTGTCGTACCAGACGTCGATGTTCCGCACGACCTGGTTGCAGCGGAACTCGTTGGGCGAGTGCGGGTCGATCGACAGCAGACGAGCCGCTTCTTCCGGGCGGATCGCCATGCGCCAGGCCTGTGCCCAGCTCAGGAAGAAGCGTTCGGCACCGGTGAGGCCGTCGACGACCGGGGGCTCCTGGCCGTCGAGCGAGAGCAGGTACGCCTTCCACGCGATCGACAGGCCACCGAGGTCACCGATGTTCTCGCCGATCGTCAGGGCGCCGTTCACGTGCCCGTCGGGCACCTCGGTCGGCACCAGGGCGTCGTACTGGGCGATGAGGGCCTTCGTGCGCTCCTCGAACGCGGCACGGTCTGCCTCGGTCCACCAGTTCTCGAGCTTGCCGTCGCCGTCGTACTGCGAGCCCTGGTCGTCGAAGCCGTGGCCGATCTCGTGCCCGATGACGGCACCGATCGCGCCGTAGTTCGCGGCGGCGTCGCGGTTCGCGTCGAAGAACGGGAACTGCAGGATCGCGGCCGGGAACACGATCTCGTTGAAGCCGGGGTTGTAGTACGCGTTGATCGTCTGCGGGGTCATGAACCACTCGTCGCGGTCGATCGGCTTGCCGATCTTGCCGAGCTCGCGGTCGACCTGGAACGAGGCGACCGCGCGGACGTTCGCGACCAGGTCGTCGGCACGGACGGGCAGCGCCGAGTAGTCGCGCCACTTCACCGGGTATCCGATCTTCGGCGTGAACTTGTCGAGCTTGTCGAGCGCACGGGCGCGGGTCTCGTCGGTCATCCAGTCGAGCGCGGTGATGCTCTGCCGGTACGCCTCGACCAGGTTGGCGACGAGGTCGTCCATCTCGGCCTTCGAGGTCTCGTCGAAGTGCTCCTGCACGTAGATGCGGCCGACGGCCTCGCCCATCGCGCCCTCGACCAGCGAGACGCCGCGCTTCCAGCGCTCGCGCTGCTTGGGCGCACCGGTGAGTGCGGTGCCGTAGAACGAGAAGTTCGTGGCCGAGAACGCGCTCGTCAGGTACGCGGCGGAGCCACGGATGACCTGCCAGCGCAGCCAGTCCTTCCAGACCTCGAGCGGCTGGTCGTTCAGCAGGTCGGCCAGGCCGGTGATGAACGAGGGCTCACGGACCACGACGGTCTCGAAGGCGCCGGCCGGTGCCTCGATGGCCTGCCACCAGATCTGCAGGTCGACGCCCTTCGCGAGCGCCGCGACCTCGGCCCAGGGCAGCTTGTTGTAGGTCTTCTGGCTGTCACGCGTGGTGACGTTGTCCCAGTGCTGGGCGGCGAGCGCCGTCTCGAGCGCGATGACGTGCTCGGTACGGGCACCGCCGTCGTCGAGGCCGGCGAGTGGGAACATCGCCGCGACGAACTCGCGGTACTTCTCGCGGATGTCGGCGAAGCGCTCTTCGCGGTAGTACGACTCGTCGGGCAGCCCGAGGCCGGACTGCTCCAGGAACACGACGTAGGACTCGGGGTCGCCCGGGTCGTTGTCGACGAAGAGCTGCAGGAAGCTCGGCAGGCCGAGGCGCTCGAAGCGGCCGACGGCGGCGATGACCTCGCGCACGGACTGGATCTCGGTGATCTCGGCGAGCAGGTGCTCGATCGGTGCGGTGCCGAGCTCCTCGAGCCGCGCTTCGTCGGTGAACGAGGTGAAGAGGTCGCCGACCTTGCGCTCCTCGGTGCCGGGGGCGGCCTGCTGCGAGCGCTCGATGATGTCGCGCACGGCGATCTCGGCGGCTTCGGCCAGCACCGTGAACGAGCCGTACCGGGCCTTGTCGTCGGGGATCGGCGTCGCCTCGATCCAGGTCCCGTTCACGTGGCGGTACAGGTCGTCCTGGGGGCGCACCGCGGGGTCGAGTTCGTCAGTGTGGATGCCGGAGGCACGTGCGACGTCGGTCATGTCGTCCACGATAGCCACCGTCCCCATGGGGCAGGCCGATCCGGGTCGTCACCGGCGCACGGCTGCCGGTACGGTCATCGCATGGGACTTCCGTGGAAGCTGCACGGGGACGGCAAGACCGTCTCCGCGACGACGATCGTGACACCGGACGAACGACTCACCTGGCCCCGGACGATCGGCCTCGGCGTGCAGCACGTCGTCGCGATGTTCGGCGCCACGTTCCTGGTGCCGCTGATCACCGGGTTCCCGCCGTCGACGACGCTGCTGTTCAGCGGCATCGGCACGATCCTGTTCCTGCTCATCACGGGCAACCGCCTGCCGAGCTACCTCGGGTCGTCGTTCGCGTTCATCGCCCCGATCGGCGCTGCCACCGAGATCGGCGGCATCCCGCTCGCCCTGTCCGGCATCATCGTCGTCGGCGCGCTGCTCGCGATCGTCGGCCTCGTCGTGCACCTGGCCGGCGCCGGCTGGATCGACCGCCTGATGCCCCCGGTGGTCTCCGGCGCGATCGTCGCCCTGATCGGTTTCAACCTGGCACCGGCCGCCCGCGACAACTTCACGGCGTCCCCGGTCATCGCACTCATCACCCTCGCGGCGATCATCCTGGTCACCGTCCTGTTCAAGGGCCTGATCGGCCGGCTGTCGATCGTCATCGGTGTGCTCGTCGGGTACGTGGCCGCGCTCATCGGCGGCCAGGTCGACTTCTCGAAGGTCGGTGAGGCGAAGTGGATCGGTCTGCCGGACTTCACCGCGCCCGCGTTCGACCCGTCGCAGCTCGCGATCTACCTGGCGTTCGTGCCGGTCGTCCTGGCGCTGGTCGCCGAGAACGTCGGGCACGTCAAGGGCGTCGGACAGCTGACCGGCCGTGACCTCACGCCGCTCACCGGTCGCGCGCTCTTCGCCGACGGCATCTCGACCGTGCTCGCGGGCGTCGGCGGCGGCTCCGCCACCACCACCTACGGCGAGAACATCGGCGTGATGGCCGCCACCCGCGTCTTCTCCACCGCCGCCTACTGGGTCGCCGCCATCGCGGCCGTCCTGCTCGGCCTGTCGCCGAAGATCGGCGTGGTCATCTCCTCGGTTCCGGCCGGCGTGCTCGGCGGCGCCACCACCGCGCTCTACGGCCTGATCGGCGTCATCGGCATCCGGATCTGGGTCGAGAACCGCGTCGACTTCTCGAAGCCGAAGAACCAGCTGACGGCCGGCATCGCCCTGATCATCGGCATCGCCGACTTCACGTTCCGCTTCGGCCAGGCGAGCTTCGGCGGCATCATCGTCGGCACCATCGCAGCGATCGTCGTCTACCACGTGATGGACGTCATCGGCCGGGCCCGTGGCACCGACGAGCCGTCGACCGAGGTCTCCGACCCCGCGCACGCCGCCAACGGCGCCGTCCCCGCGGAACCGCGCGCCGACTGACGCAAGTGGTCGGCCGGAACGCGCGTCCGGCCTGACGACGTGGGACCACCGGACTGGAGGCCCGTGGCGGCGCCGTCACGAGCCTCCAGTCCGTCACGGGGTCGTGCCCACCCCGCCTGGCGACCACGACGGGTCGGCATCGCCGACAGAATGGGTCGGTGCAACGACCGACGCGACCTGCGGTGACCGCTGAGCGGCGCGCGGTCGACCGCGACATCGTGCGGCTGGCGGTGCCGGCGCTCGGCGCACTCGTGGTCGAGCCGCTGTTCCTGCTGACCGACACCGCGCTCGTCGGGCACCTCGGTGCGACGCCGCTGGCGGCCGTCGGGCTCGCGAGCGCCGTGCTGTCGACGGTGACCGGGCTGCTGGTGTTCCTGGCGTACTCGACGACCCCGGCCGTGGCGCGCGCGCTCGGTGGTGGCGACCGACGCGGAGCCGTGCACGCTGGCATCGACGGGATGTGGCTCGCACTCGTGCTGGGGGTGCTGCTGGCGCTGGTCGGGTGGCCGCTCGCCGGACCGCTCGTCGACCTGTTCGGCGCCTCGGCCGAGGTGTCGGCCGCGGCGACCGCGTACCTGACCATCTCGCTGATCGGGCTGCCCGGCATCCTGGTCGTGACCGCCTCGACCGGACTGCTGCGTGGGCTGCAGGACACGAAGACCCCGCTCGTCGTCGCGACCATCGGGTTCGTCGCGAACGGTCTGCTCAACGCGGTCCTGATCTACGGCGCCGGCTGGGGTGTCGAGGGATCCGCCGCCGGCACCGTCATCGTGCAGTGGGCGATGGCCGTCGTGTACGTGCGCATCGCGGTGCGGGCCGCGCGGTCGTCGGGGGCGCCGCTGCGACCCGGCGCCTCGGGCGTCGCCCGTGCACTGCGGTCGGGCGCCTGGCTGTTCCTGCGGACCGCGTCGCTGCGGATCGCGATGCTCGCGACCGTCGGGGCCGCTGCCGGGCTGGGGACCACCGGGCTGGCGACGACGCAGGTCGGGCTGACCGTCTTCTCGACGCTGGCGTTCGCGCTCGATGCCCTGGCGATCGCCGGGCAGGCACTGGTCGGGCACGGGCTCGGCGGGCGGGACCCGGAGCGGGTGCGACTGGTGACGCGACGGCTCGTGCTGCTCGGGATCGCCGGCGGTGTGCTGCTCGGGGTGCTGACCCTGGCCGTGAGCGGAGTGCTCGGGCCGGTGTTCTCGGACTCCCAGGCGGTGCGGGACGCCCTGCCCGTCGTGCTGGTGCTCATCGCCGTCGGGATGCCCGTCGCCGGGTACGTCTTCGTGCTCGACGGGGTGCTGATCGGCGCCGGGGACGCACGGTACCTGGCCATCGCCGGAGGCCTGAACCTCGTCGTGTACCTGCCGCTGCTGTGGTGGGCCGGCGGGACGCTCGCGGGGTTGTGGGCGGCCTTCGCCCTCGGGTACATCGGGGTCCGGGCGGTGACGCTCGGTGTGCGGGCTCACCGGCGCGGCTGGGTGGAACAGGCGTTGGCGCGGTGAGCGAGCCTGCTGCTTCTGCGGCTCCGTCGTCTTCGGTGGCTTCGTCGGCCGTGCTCGCCACGGTCGGCATCGGAGTGCAGGGCGTCGCGAAGCTGCTCGTGACCGTCGTCGTCGGTCGGGTGTTCGGCACGGAGACCCTCGGGCAGACCACGGCGCTGCTGTCGCTCTCGGTGTTCGTCGCCCTGCTCTGGCCGAACGCCGCGGGCAACACCGCGTCACGGTTCCTGGCGATCGCGCTGCGGGGCCGTCGCTCCGACGCCGCGGTGAACCGGCTGCTCGGGGTGTCCATGCTGGTCTCGAGCGTGGTGCTCGCGGCGGTCACCGTGCCGATCGCGCTGGCCTGGGGCAACGGGCCCGGGATGGTGCTCGGCGGTGCGGCGGTCGTCGTCGGCTACGGCCTCTACTGCTACGCCCGCGGCGCGCAGCTCGGCTACGACCGGGCACCCCGGGTCGCACTCTGGGACTCCGTGACGAGCGTGCTGGCGCTCGGGTTGCTCGTGGTGGCGTGTGTCGCGCGGCTCGAGCCCTTCGTGCTGCTGCCCCAGGCCATCGGGTACACGGTGTTCGCGATCGCGTGCTGGCCCCGGGGCAACGGCTTCTCACCGGCTTCGCACGAACCCGCCGCCGGGGTGCTCGGGTTCGCGGCGTGGAACGTGCTGGCGGTGGTGACCTCGAACGGATTGCTGCAGTTGACGATGATCTCGGCGCAGGTGACGTCGTCGGCGCACGACGCCGGTGTCTACGCGGCCGCGTTCACCTTGGCGACGCCGGCGTCGATGCTCGGGCAGGCGTTGGGGCAGGTACTCGTTCCGGCGTTCGCGCACCGGACCGATGGTGGATCGCTGCGCTCCCGCGGGGCCCTGCTGCTCGTCGTCGGGTTCGCTGCTGCCTCCGCCGTCGTCTTCGGTCTGGTCGCCCTGCTCGCCGGGTGGTTCCTGCCGATCGTCTACCCCGCCGAGGGCGCAGCTGCCGTCGCGGACCTGCGGTACCTGGTGGTCGCGGTGTGGGTGTTCACCGTCGGACTCGTGCCGGCGGCGCTGCTGCTCGCCGCAGGACGCTCACGTCAGGTCGCCCTTGCCTCAGTTGCCGGGTTCGTCGTCGGGGCTGGGCTCATGGCGGTGCTCGGGCCCGTCGCCGGTGTCGCGGGCGGGACCACGGGATTCTTGGTGGGGAGTGCCGTGAACCTGGTTGCTGTGGTGGGGATCGGGGTGCGGCGGCGCTGAGAGCTTCAAGAGTCGTCCGCAAGCGCTACCGCACCCCTCGTTCAACGCGGCGCCAGCCCCGACAGGGGAACGGGGCCGTCCGCGAAACGACTGGCGCTCAGTAGATCTGAGCCCCCTTCACCCAAGCGGTACCAGTGAGGGTGTTCACCGACCCGGGTGCCTGACGGACACCCCACTTCGTCGTTCCGTCGATCAACCACGCGCCGCGTGCAGAGTAGTTCCCGGTCCGGAAGCGGTACGACTTCGTACCCTTCGATGAGAAGGTCCACTTGCCGGCAGAACCGTAGAAGCAGTTGTTCGTGTACGGGGTCGCCGCAGCCGCCCAGTAGGCATCCCCGCTCTTGCACGTGTTGCGTTCGCTGATGCGACCGGTCGCCGCGCCAACGGGTGCGACTGCGATGAGCTCACCCGACTCGGCATCCGAGGTGACCGCAGTCTGGTGAGTCGCGACGTAGTCCAACACGTCGGACCTCGTCGGCGCTGACTTCGCGGACAGGGCTGGAATCCCGGTGATCGTGATCCCGTCAACCGTCCAGTCCGGCGAGGCCGGAGCGGCCTGCGCTGGACCGGCGAACACCCCTGCGAGCAACGCACCCGTCAGTGTGGAGGTGGTGATGATGGTGGGCAATCGTGACATGGAGAACTCCGTTCGCGGGGCAGCAAGGCCCTCCTGTATATCACCGTCTAGTTTGTAATCCGCACGAGCAGCAGGTGTGTCGCGTGCGTAGGCACTGACAGGGCCGAGCACTCCGGTGCCGCCGCCGGAGAACCCGTTGTCGATCCTCCTGGAGGCGTCGGTGTAGGTACTCGTGCAGGCGCTCACGTACTGGACCGAGGTGGCTCCGACTCCGAGGATCCGGTGGCCGCCCTGATGCTCCTGGGCGGTCAGCTCACGGAGTCCCGATGGTGCGCGTCAGCAGCTCGAGCTGGCTTCGCAGCTGCTGCGCTCCGTCGGTTCCGAGGACGCGCGTGACCTCCTGCTCGACGGCGTCGATGACGACCTCCGCGTCGATCAACACCGCACATCCGGGAGCGGTCAGGTGGAGTTCGTGCACGTGTCCGTGCCGCGGGTGTCCGACTGCGCCGCCCTGGAACGCGTCGTCGATCGCGCCGGATCCGGCGACATCGATGATCTCGGCGCAGGTGACGTCATCGGAACACGACACCGCTGTCCACGCTGCCGCCTTCACCCTGGCGACGCTGGCATCGATGCTCGACCAGGCGTTGGAGCACGTACTCGTGTCTGCGGCGTCGCTGCTCGCCGCTCGCCGCTCGCCGCTGGACGCTCGCGGCAGGTCACCCTGGATTCGGTCGCCGGTTCCCATTCGCGCACGCGCATCAGCGAAGCACCGCGGACTAAGCAATCGGATAAAGATCAGAGGTGACGTCCGCCTCGCCTCTACAGCTGATCACGAACACCGCATTCTCCCTCCGATTGATCAGCCACGGGACTGTCTACGCATCGCTTCCACCGCCGCTTCAATGTCATCATCTTCTACTGCCAGGTTCGCCCAATCTGTCCAGAAGTCTTTGGTAGCACTTATGGGCTTCACCTTCGGCGGGTCCAGCCTGATCCGCGTAGGAAGCACGAGCGCATCACCGAGCAGGAGCGCCTCGCCGACGTCGAGGAGGGGAAGCGCCGCCGTGAGCCCCTCCATGCTGTCAGGCATCAACCGGCGAATGACAGCTTGGTCCTGGTCGTTTGTCAGTCGCAAGACGATGAAGTTGTTGCACTGCGAGAGAACGGTGTGACTAACATCTGATGGTCGCTGACTCACAACCAAGAGTGATATTCCGTACTTGCGCCCCTCCTTCGCAATGCGCTCGAATGAATCCAGCGCTCGTTGCGCAGCGATATCAGCAGGGCCAACCGGCAAGTACAAGTGTGCTTCGTCACAAACGAGGGTTACGGGAGTCCGCTTTTCCTCAGCCGTCCAGAAATGGATTTCATACAGCACCCGTGCTAGAACGCCTACTACGATCGGCAACACGTCGCTCGGGACCTCGCTGAAGTCGATGACCTTGATACCACGGCCGGTACCGAGAAGCTTTTTGGCCAGCTGGCTAAGCCAATCGTATTCAGACGCCTCGGCTGGAGGGGAAAACATGAACCCATAGCGGCGGTCTTGGGTGCGAGCCCGCATTCGTTCCACTAATCGAGTAAGCTTCCCATTGAAGGGCCCCGCCTTGTCCTTGGCATTGGCACCTGGGACCGTACCCTTGTCGTCTTGATCCAGTCGATCGATGAGATCGTCCAGCGAAAAGGGCAAAGGACTGTCAACAGTAAAGCGAGCAGCCAGTTCAGTCTTATTAGCGGCGACTAGACGTTCCTGCTTAAGTTCTCTAATGTGGTGAATCAACCTTGCAGCCTGATTCGGAGCATTGAATTCAGATCTGTCCAGCAAAAGAGCCTGAGTCTCTTCCTGATTTAGCAGCCACCAGGGCAAGAACAATGCACCGTCACCTTCCGCGCCTGCCTTACCGAGATCACCCGGGCCAGCGATCCGGAGCCCTAGCGCCACCGCTTCCTCGCCTTCAGTGAGCGGTGCGTACTCGCCATGCATGTCGAAGACAATGAGGTTCGGGAAGGGCAAAGTATTCGCGCGCTCAAGAATCAGAGCGACCGACCAGCTCTTACCAGATCCGGTGCTACCGAGAAGTGCCGCATGCCGCTGGAACAGTCGATCCCCGTCGGCGACCGCCTTAGCGGAACGATCCGCTACAAAAGTACCAAGTTGGAGTTGCTTTTCCGGCTCCAACTGTTGCGTGAGCAATCCCATGAGCTTCTGAAGATTCTCACCCTCCAGGACCCAGCAAAGCGATTCAACCATTGGATAGCTGTCAGCTCCACGCTTGAAGGTGTTCTTCTTCGCCCCGTCAACGGTTCGATACGTTCCGAGCAAAACCACCCGAAGTAGATCGCGCTGCCGGACCTCAACTGGGATCACCCCATCCTGGTCAGCATCATCAACGAGCGCTTCGTCCTGGAGATCGCGTGTCACTCGATCCAGGACACCGATCAAGAACTCGGAAGCACTCGGCCCCTGAAAGGCGATGAGGCTTCCTACTGCAATCCGAGTCAGTCGCACATGGTCAACAGCTTCGGCCCAAACGCTTGCTGTATCGATTCGAAATGCTCGCCCAAGCGCTTCGTCTTCGAGAAAATCTAGAGTCCAGTCGTTTGTCATAGGCCGAGCACCTTTTCTACAAGAGTTTCTAACTTCCAAAGCGGAGCGTCCAAATATGACATCGTCGCACTTCTTGTCACCTTGCACCCTCCTCGTTCGTCGGATTCAATCGCGAGACCCGACGAGGTCAGACTGAGGTGCCTACTAGCAGCGGGAGTCAAGCCACGACTGACTATTGCGACAGGCACGCGCGGAAGAACAGGAGCCAGGTGAGTCTGCAAGTGGTCGTCGTTGAAACCATAGCCAATAAACAAAAGCGATTTTGCCGCGTCGATTGCACTGTTAGCACGCTCGCGTTGGCTATCAAACGGCGCGTCATAGCCGAGACGGTATTTGTTGCCTCCTGGCGCGATAATACGCCGAGACCCCTCAAGCTGCAGATCACTGCGGAAATGTTCGTTCCCTTGACTGAACCAGTCGAGGCTTCCGTGTGGCTTCGACAGTCGAACGTGTGGACGGAGGCTAGTAATAGACTTGACCCCGCGTCCGGCAACGGTTCGACGATACAGGAGCTCATCCTGACTGCGTTCTGGATCGAGCCGCCCCACCGTGTGACCGTAGTGCATTGTGTCTATAGGCAGGTTACTGCGCGCAGCGTGCACTTCGATAAGTCGATCGTAGTTGGTGGTGACGACGTTCAGCGCGGGTTCCACTCTCAAGGCAAATTTAAGCATACGGCCGAAAGCAGATTCGCGGCTAGAGTTCAATATCTGTGCCAGAGCAGCCCCTTCGCTCGCCCCGATGCAGTCGGCTATTTGAGCGGCAATCAGGTCGACTAATTCATCGGGTAAGGTCCCACCTGCAAGGGCGGATTCGAGATCGCTGCCAGATTCGAGACGCGCTGCAATCCGCTCCCATTCACGTTCTGAATCGTCGGACATCCTACTCACCGGAGCCGGTACCGTCGCGCGTAGGTGCGCCGCCAATGCTCCCATCCCGGGCAGTCCGTACGCGCTAGATGCACCCGACCCGACAACGATTACTAGCCCGGGCCGAAACAGATCTTGCACGTACGTATAGATGTCATCTTCGTCGGTGGTCGTCAATGAATCTCCCCTGCCCGCCAAGTCCGCGGTGCGAGCTGCAACACGACGCTGTGTTGTGACCTTAGCTCAGCGTAGGGATTGGTTTCTTCTCGGCGCGCTTTGATTCGCCCTGTGGATACAAGCCAGCGCGGCTAGCAAGTCAATCTCTGCCTCGGGCACTGCTTCATCACCCCGCCCGGCCAGCGCGAGCGTGTAAGCACCAGCACCAGCACCAGCACCTCGGCATCTGGCGTCGTCAAAGTAGCGAATCCATTCCGATCGTCGGTGACGCGATTGAACTCGGTTCAGGCCGAAGGCGGCGGCCCCGTCGTGTCCCCCACCCGCAACTCCGAGGTGAACGACGCCGGCTGCGGCTCCGCCCCCGCGAGCATGGCTAGGGCGGCACGGGCTGCGGCTTGGCCCTTCTGCACGAACGGCTGCACCAGGGTGGTCAGGTGCCGGATCGGGGTGCGGTGGAGCAGGCTGTCGTCCACCGTGATGCCGTCGAAGCCGACGACGCTGACGTCCTCGGGGACACGGAGTCCGGCGTCGAGTGCGGCCGAGATCACCCCGACGGCGATCAGGTCACTCTGCGCGATGACGGCGGTGGGGCGGGGGCCGTCCGGGGCGAAGAGCTCGGTGCCGGCGAGACGCCCCTCTTCCACCGAACTCCCGGCGGTCTCGATCGCGACGGCGTCCGGGTAGACCTCTCGCACACCACGCAGTCGTTCGAGCGTAGTGAAGGCGATGCCCTCGGCCTGGCGAGCAGCGTCGATCGGGCCGCGTCGGCGTGCGGCGTCGAGGGGCAGGGTCACGACGGTGACGGCGGAGTGCCCGAGGTCCTGCAGGTAGGCGGCAGCACGGCATGAGGCATCGCGATTGTCGAGCTGGACGGGGACAGCGCCCTCGATCTCGTCCGCCTCGATTGCGACGACGGGGATCTGCCGACGCCGCAGCACCGCGACGGCGGGGTCGATCCGCACGTTGCACCCGACGAGCACGACGGCGTCCATCGGGGCGTCGACCAGCGGGCCGGCGCCCTGCTCGTCATCGAGCGGACTCCGCACGAGCAGCAACGAGGCACCAGCAGCGCCCGCGACCTCGGCGATGCCGTCGAGCGTCAGGACGTTGACCGGGTCACGGAACGCATCGCTCAGGCGCTCGTCCATCACGACGCCGATGACGCCGGAACGACCGCGGCGCAGCGATCGGGCACGGGGGTCGGGGCCGCCGTAACCGAGGTCGGCGGCGGCGGCGAGCACGCGGGCCTTGGCGTCCTCGGACACCGGGCCGAGACCGCTGAAGGCGAGCGACGCCGTTGACGGCGCGACACCGGCAGCACGGGCGACCGCCGCGAGCGTCGGGCGCGACGAGCGGGTGACGCCGCCACGGGAAGGCGACGCGCCGGGTCCTGTTGCCGGTTCGTCCATCGCCCGTTAGCGTAGCCGGAACGAACAGTCGAATCGATTCGACAGCCGCAAGACCAGCACAGACACGCACCAGAACGCGCAGCACCGAGCGCGCCGCAGCACGATGGGAACCACCATGACGACGCCGTCCACCCGAACCGTCCCGACCACCAAGGCCTGGATCATCGCGGTGTTCGTGGTGTTCACCCTGTCCGGGCTGGACATCGCGACGTGGCTGGGCCGGATCCCGAGCGTCCGCGACTCCCTCGGGGCGAGCACGTTCGAGATGGGTCTGCTCGTGCTCGGCATGGCCGTCGGCTCCATCGGCGGTCTGACCTTCGCCGGCCACATCGTCGCCAAGCTCGGTGCTCGCCGGGGCGTGCAGGTGGCTGCGGCGTGCCTGGCGGTCGGCATGGTCTTCGCGGGAGTCGCGGTCACGCTCGGGTGGGGCTTCGCCGCCATCTGGATCGCGCTCATCGCGTTCGGCTTCGGCAACGGACTGTGCGACGTGTCGATGAACGTCTCCGGCGCCGCCGCCGAGAAGGCCGGCGGGCGCACCATCATGCCGCTGTTCCACGCCGCGTTCAGCCTCGGCACGCTCGCCGGCGCGGGCCTCGGTGCGCTGGCCGAGAAGCTCGAGATCCCGGTGTCGTGGCACTTCATCGTGCTCGTCGTCATCACGAGCGCCGCCATGCTCGTCGCCGTCACGAAGTTCCAGGACGAGCACCGCTTCGAGCAGCCGGTGTCGACCGACACCAGCCCGATCGCGACCCCGCTCACCCGCTGGCAGGTCTGGGCACAGCCCTCCACCCTGCTCATCGGCGTGATCGTGCTCGGCATGGCGCTGGCCGAGGGGTCCGCGAACGACTGGCTGCCCCTCGCGATGATCGACGGCCACGGGCTCGACAACGCCGGCGGGGCTGCCGTGCTGACGGTGTTCCTCGCCGCGATGACCGCCGGCCGCGTCGCCGGCAGCCCGCTGATCGACAAGTTCGGCCGCGTGCCGATCCTGCGCATCAGCGCCGCCGTCGCGGTGGTCGGCCTCGGCATGCTCATCTTCATCGACAACGTGCCGCTCGCGATCGTGGGCGTCGTGCTCTGGGGTCTCGGTGCCAGCCTCGGTTTCCCGATGGGCATGTCCGCCGCTGCCGATGACCCCCGCACCGCCGCCGCCAGGGTCAGCGCCGTCGCGACGATCGGCTACGTCGCGTTCCTGGCCGGTCCGCCGCTGATCGGGTTCCTCGGCGAGGAGATCGGCCTGCTCGGGGGGCTGCTGATCGTCTTCGTGTTCATCATCGCGGCCGGACTCGCGTCGGGCGCCGCTCGTGAGACCGGCGCCGCCGCCCGCCCGACCCGCAGCACGGGCGACGTGGACGGCGGAGGCGAGCCGCGCCTCCAGGCCGACAGCGCTGCCAGCGCTGCCACCGCTGCCACCGCTGCCACCGCTGCCACCGCAACCGACGCTGCCAGCACCCGCGACAGCAGCGACGACGTCGACGGTGGCGGTGCCCGCACCGACGTGCCGTCGGCCCGGAGCCACGACGCCGGTTAGGCTTCCGGGGTGCGTCTCGTCATCGCCCGGTGCTCCGTCGACTACGCGGGCCGGCTCTCCGCCCACCTGCCGCTCGCGACCCGCCTGCTCATGCTCAAGGCGGACGGCTCCCTGCTCGTGCACTCCGACGGCGGCAGCTACAAGCCGCTGAACTGGATGAGCCCGCCCTGCTCGATCGAGATCACCGAGCCGGACGACGAGCAGTCAAGCGCCGGCATCACGCAGGTGTGGACGGTCACGCAGAAGAAGACGCAGGACAAGCTCATCGTCTCCCTGTACGAGGTCATCGCCGACGAGACCCACGACCTGGGCGTCGACCCGGGCCTGGTGAAGGACGGCGTCGAGGCGCATCTGCAGCAACTCCTGGCCGAGCAGATCGAGCTGCTCGGAGAGGGCCACACCCTGGTCCGCCGCGAGTACATGACGGCGATCGGGCCGGTCGACATCCTGGCCCGCGACGACGCGGGAGCGAGCGTCGCCGTCGAGATGAAGCGCAACGCCAACATCGACGCGGTCGAGCAGCTCACCCGGTACCTCGAGCTCATGAACCGCGACCCGCACCTGCGTCCGGTGCAGGGCGTGCTGGCGGCGCAGACGGTGGCACCGCAGGCACGCACCCTCGCCGAGGACCGCGGCATCCGCGTCCTCGTGCTCGACTACGACGCGATGCGCGGCATCGAGGGCGGGCACACCCGCCTGTTCTGAGCGGACCACGTCCGCCCCCCCCGGAACCAGGTTCCGGACACCACACCGCGCTTGTCCACGGTTCTGTGTCCGGAACCTGGTTCCGAACGGACGGACCGGCCTGGAGGCACGGCGCACCCCCGCCCCGCCGCCGACGGATCCCGGATGGTCGCCGCCACGGCCCGGCTAGGGTGGACAGGACATGACCAGCCCGTTCTCCGCCATCCTGTTCGACCTCGACGGCACCATCAGCGACTCCGCGCCGGGCATCCTCGAGAGCCTGACGCACACCTTCCGCACCGTCGGCGTCCCGGTGCCGGACCACGACACCCTGATGTCGTTCGTCGGTCCGCCGATCATGGACACGTTCCGGGTCGCGATGGGCATGGACGAGGAGCTCGCCGACCACACCCTCGCCGTGTACCGCGAGCACTACTTCTCGCATGGGGCGCTCGACTCCGAGATGTTCCCGGACATCGACGTCGTGCTGCGCACCCTGCACCAGGCGGGGCTGCCGATCTCGACGGCGACGAGCAAGCCGGAGACGCCGGCGACCTACATCCTCGAGCACTACGGGCTCACCGGGGACATCGACATCATCACGGGTGCCAGCGACGACGAGGTGCGGTCGAGCAAGGCCGACGTCGTCGAAGAGGCACTGCGACGACTCGAGGCCCACGGCTTCGACATCACCCGCCCGGTGCTGATCGGCGACCGGAAGCACGACGTCGAGGGCGCCACCGTGCACGGCGTCCCGGTCGTCTTCGCCGAGTGGGGCTACGGCTCCCCCGACGAGGCCGAGGGCACCATCGCCCGCGCCGCCACCCCGCTCGACCTGCTGCCGATCCTGCTGCCGTCCGCGACACCGTCCGCATGAGCGGCGACGTCGTCCGGCGGGGGCTCCGCGGGGCCGCCTGGCTGCTTCCGGCGGCCATCGTCCTGATCGCACTGAACTTCCGCGGCCCGATCGTCGCGACCGCACCGGTCATCGGGGACGTCCGCGCCGACCTCGGCCTGACCGCGACGATCGCCGGGCTGCTGACGACGATCCCGGTGCTGTGCTTCGCCCTCGCGACGCCGTTCGCCAGCTGGGTCATCGCGAAGGCCGACCCCGAGCGCGCGGTGTCCCTGTCGCTCGTCATCGTGCTCGCCGGCACCGTCCTGCGCTCGATGCCCTCGTCGGCGGCGCTGCTGATCGGCACCGCCGTCATCGGCATCGGCATCACGATCGGCAACGTGGTGATCCCGGTGGTCATCCGGCGGGACACCTCGCCGGAGCGCGTCGGCCTGGTCACCGGCGTCTACACGTCGGCGCTCAACGTCGGGTCGATGATCACGTCGCTCGGCACCGCTCCCCTGGCAGCCCTGTGGGGCTGGCCGGTCGCCATCGCGATCTGGGCGGTCTTCGCACTCATCGCCGTCGCTGCCTGGACCTACGCGGTCGGTGCTCGCGCGGCCTGGCGCCGCCCGCTCCCGTCCGAGCGGGACGAGCCGCTGCCCGTCACCGGCCCGATCGACCAGGTGCTCGACACCGGGGCGATCCACACCGCCCGTGCCGCCGAGGCCGCACGGGTCGCCGCCGCCGAGCCCATCCGGCCGGCACGACGGCTCATCACCTGGGGCCTGACGCTGGCGTTCGGCGGTCAGGCGTTCTCGTACTACGCCCTGACCGCGTGGATCCCGACGCTGCTGCACGACGAGATCGGCTTCTCGAAGGCGTCGTCGGGCGCGAGCTCGTCGGTGTTCCAGATCCTGGCCGTCGTCGGGGCGCTCGGTGTCCCGCTGCTCGCGACCCGGTGGCGTCCGGCGGCGATCATCGCCCTGGTCGGCACCCTGTGGCTGGCGATGCCGCTCGGGCTGCTGTTCGCCCCGCAGCTCTGGTTGCTGTGGTCGGTGCTCGGTGGCGCTGCCCAGGGTGGCGGCATCACCGTGATCTTCATCGTGATCGTGCGGATCGTCTCGAGCGATGCCGACGCCCGCAGGATGTCCGCGTTCGTGCAGGGCGGCGGGTACCTGCTCGGCTCGGCCGGGCCGCTCGTCGCCGGTGCGCTGCACGGTGCGACGGGGACCTGGACGGCACCGCTGCTCGTCGTGCTCGTCGCGGTGCTCACCCTCGGTGTCGTCGGGACGTTCGCCGCGCGACGGGTGTCCTGACCGAGGACATCGGCACGTGCACCGCTTCGTGAGCAGGAACGGTCGGGTGCCCACGGCCGACCCGACACCTTCTGCCCACGAAGCACGGCGCCGGCCACGCGCGTGCGGCTCAGCCTGCGGCGAGCACCTCGCGCAGGGACATCGGCGCACGCCCGGTGATGCGTTCGACGTCGCCGGACACGTGCGCGAGCGCCCCCTCGGCGATGGCCGTGTAGGTGCTCACCCAGGCGTCGGCCTGCCACGGCTCCGGGTTCCACTGCGCACGTGATGCGTACGCCTCGTCGAGCGTCTCCGGGTGGTAGCTGACCGTGCGGCCGCGGACCTCGGACACGATCGCCGCCGCCTGGGCGAGGGTGATCGCCTCGGGGCCGGTCAGCTCGTACGTCTGGTCGCGGTGGGCGTCCGGGTCGTGGAGCACGGCGGTCGCGACGCGGGCGACGTCGGCACGGGCCACCGCGGCCATGGCGCCGTCGCCGGCCGGGCCGCGGATCACGCCGTCCTCGCCGACCAGGTCCTCGACGAAGTCCAGGTAGAAGCTGTCGCGCAGGAACGTGAACGCCATCCCGCTCTCGCGGATCGCCTGCTCCGTCGCCCAGTGGTCGCGTCCGAGCGTGAAGGTCGCGTCGGGAGCCGCGCCGAGGAAGGACGTGTAGACGACGTGCCGCACGCCCGCGTCGGCCGCCGCGGCGACGAACGCCCGGTGCTGGTCGAGGCGGTCCTGGGCCTCGGCCGCCGAGACCATGAGCAGCACCTCGACGCCCTGCAGCGCGTTCCGGCTCGCGTCGGCATCGGCGAAGGTCGCGACGGCGACCTCGGTGCCGGGCAGCTCCGGCGCACGCGAGGCGTCGCGCACGAGCATCCGGAACGGCACGGCGTCCGCGGCGAGCGCCGCGCTCACGGCGCCCCCGATGTTGCCGGTCGCGCCGGTGATGGCGATGGTCATGGTCGCTCCTCGTGTCGGTGTCGCGTGGTTGTCGTCGTTGGTCACGTCCACACCGTCCTGGAGGCCCGGCTCACCGTGGGCGCGACCCTCGCGGCGTTCACGCCGTCCACCTCCACCGCCCACGCGCGGGCGGCGTCGTGGTCGCGGCCGTGCCGCATGTGCCGGCCGACCAGACGGTCGAGCCGCACGTCGTCGGCGACGGCGCAGAACCAGGTCTCGGTGAAGAGCGCCGGCAGCGCCGACCACGGTGCGGTGTCGTCGAGCAGGTAGTTGCCCTCGGACACCACGAGTCGGGCTGCGCGGGGCACCGCGATGCTGCCGGCGACGGGTTCGTCCACGCGACGGTCGAAGTCCGGCGCCCACACCACGTCCTCGTCGGCGGTGACGAGTCGGCGGACGAGCGCGACGTACCCGTCGGCGTCGAAGGTGTCCGCCGCGCCCTTGCGGTCGTGCCGGCCGAGAGCGTCGAGCGCCGCGTTCGACAGGTGGAAGCCGTCCATCGGGACCTGCACCGCCGTACCGGCACCGAGGCGGTCGTCGACTGCGGTGACGATGCGGCGGGCGAGCGTGGACTTGCCGGCGCCCGGTGCTCCAGCGATCCCGAGCACGGTGCGGCGGTTCGAACGGGCCAGTTCGACGGCGTGCTCGACGGCCTGGTCGACGGTCGTGCCGGAGTCGCTCACGGCTTCATCCTCGCAGAGCGCACCGACGCCGGGCCGCGGTGGTTCACTTGCCGCATGGTCGATGCGACGAAGGCGTTCAGCGGGTTCTCGGTGCGCGACGTGCCCGAGGCGAAGGCGTTCTACGAGGACGTCCTGGGGGTCGAGGTCACCGAGGACCACGGCATGCTCTTCCTGCAGCTCGGCGGCGGACACCAGGTGCTCGTCTACCCGAAGGGCCCCGGTCACGAACCCGCGGCCTTCACCGTACTGAACTTCCCGGTGCCGGACATCGACGCCGCGGTCGACGAGCTCACCGCGAAGGGCGTCGTGTTCCTGCAGTACGAGGGGATGACCGACGACCGGGGCGTGAACCGGAGGGGCGGGCCGCTCATCGCCTGGTTCAGCGACCCGTCGGGCAACGTCCTCAGCGTCATCGAGGAGTGACGCCAGCGGTCAGCGGGACAGGGCACCCGCCCAGCCGAGGGCGATCGGCACGAGCAGGCCGTGGCGGTGGTGCGGGAGCTCGGCGACGGGGATCCACCGCGACTCGTCGGTCGAGCCGTCGAGCTCGTGGCGCAGGGCTCCCCCGGTGATGGTCGCCCGGAACACCACCTGCACGGCCTTCATCGGCCGGCCGTTGGCGTGGATGCGGCGTTCCGCGGGGACGATGTGGTGCCGGACCCCGAGCAGAGCACCGGCCTGGGCCTCGTACCCGGTCTCCTCACGGATCTCGCGCACGACGGCCTGCTCGACGGTCTCGTCGAACTCGACCCCGCCGCCCGGCAGCGTCCACGTGCCCGCGTCGGGGTGGCGCAGCTTCGCCAGGAGCACGCGGTCACCGTCCGTGATCACGCCGTAGGCGGCGAGCCGGGTGTCGTAGTCCGTGTACTCCATGGGCCGACCATGCCAGGTGGGTGCACCGACGTCTGCCAGCCGCGCCGGGCCTCCAGGCCGTGGACCGGGGTGGTGCAGACGCTCACCAGCCCGCCGACCGGTCACGACCCCCCGCGGCCCGCACGCCGAGCGGTCACGGACCGTCGGCCCCGCCGCCCGCAAGCGACGGAACGTGACCACGCGACGCAGCCCGTGCGGTGTGTCGCGACCACCCCGCGGGCCGGGAGGCGCGAGTCGCCGCCGCCACGGGCCTCCCCGGCCGTCCGGCGTGCCGTCGGGACGTCCACGCCGGCGCGCGGTCAGGACACCCCGATGGCTGCCCGCCGAGCGGTCACAAACCGTTGCTTGCGACACCGCCAGACGCCGCAACGCGACCGCGCGACGCTGCACGCGCGGGGAGTCGTGACCGCTCGCCGCTCAAGGCCCCGGACCCGCATGGTGCCAACGGACCCGCCGTGCTCGCCCGACCCGGATCAGGCGTCGACGCGTGCCGCTGCCCAGCCAACGCGCATCCGGGCGACCGCCCGGTCGAAGGCGCTGAGCGGTTCCCCGTCGTCGCGGATCACGGACTGGAGCTGGAGCCCCTCGTACAGCGCCATGAGCTGCTCGGCTGCGTGCCGGGGCGATGCGCCGCGGGGCTCCCGGCCGGCGACGACGTCACGGACCAGGGCGAGCGTGACGTCCTCGAACGCCCGCGTGTACTGGTTGCGGAACCATCCGGCTGCGGGGTGGTCGGGGTTCGAGGCGGCGCTGAGCACGGCGACCCGGAGTCGCACGAGGGCCGGGTCCTCGACGCCCGCAGCGAGCCGGGCTCGCAGGTAGGCGACCGTGCCGTCCCGCTCCGCGATGGGCCAGAGCTGGCGCCGGCTGCCGTTGTTCCACTTGTCCATGACAGCGACCACCAGGAGTTCCCACATCGGGTACGCCCGACGGAACTCGTCGGCCGTGACCCCGGCGTGCTCGGCGACCTCGTCGGGCCCGACGCGGTGGAAGTCCCCGGCTCGGTAGGCACTGATCGCCCCGGCGACGATGCGTGCGCGGAGGTCGACGTCGGTCGTGGGCATGCTGACGATTGTGCGGGGCCGGTCAGCAGCCCGCGACCGCCAGTTCAGGGGGCGCGGCCACCATCGCCGGCTCCGGGGTCAGCCGCGGTCGAACGTCAGGGTCTCGTCGTCGGGCGCCCGGACCTCGCCGGTGCGGGCGAAGTCGGCCCAGATCGCGCGGAAGGCCCGGCCGCGGCGCTCGACCTCTGGCCAGTCGCGTTCGGGGACGAACCGGGTGCCGGCCCAGGCCTCGCGCCCACCCAGCAGCAGCGGCAGGTCACTCATGTGCACGGCTCCGGTCGGGGCGCTCGTGACACCGCGGTGCAGTCGGTACGAGGTCGCGCGCCCGCCGGCGCGTCGGTGCCGTTCGGTGAACCGTCGGGCATCGCGGCCGTAGATGACGTCGGACAGCGGACGGACGACCCACCACCGCAGGGCCGACCGCAGCACCCGCGACCGGGTGACCCGACGCAGGCCCGGCACGAGCGGCACGTACATGCCGGCCTCGTCCGAACCGGACCCGATCAGGACGTCGACCTCGGGCGCGACCCGGCTCCACGCGGCGTCGAGGTCACGCTCGGCGGGCAGCGGCGCGAACCCGTACTGGGTGCCGAACGGCATGCCGGCGGCGAGCCCGTACGGCGCGGCGGCACGGGTGCCGAGCGCCTGACGGTCGAGCAGGTCCTCGAGCGGGGTGTCGGCGTGCACGGTGCCGACCGCCCGGACCATCGCGCGGTTCATCCGTGCCCGACGGCGGGACAGCCCGAGCGGAGCGCTCTGGATGATCGCGCGGCGGAAGAGTCCTCCGGCGCCGGCACTGATCATCAGGTGCGCGGCCGCGTCCCCGCCGGCCGACTGCCCGAAGACGGTGACCAGGTCGGGGTCGCCGCCGAACGAAGCGATGTTCGCGCGCACCCAGCGGAGCGACTCGACCAGGTCGAGGAGCCCGAGGTTGGCCGGGATCGTCTCGCCGTCACCGAGGAACCCGAGCACGCCGAGCCGGAACGTGACCGACACCACGATCACGCGCTGCTCGGTCACCAGGTCGCGGGCGTCGTAGATCGGCAGGTCCCCGCCGCCGATGACGTACGAGCCGCCGTGGATCCAGACCATCACCGGCAGCTGTTCGCCCGGACGGACGTCGGCGGGCAGCGTGATCGAGAGCCGCTGGCAGTGCTCGTCGACCTCGATGCCCTGGATCGGGTTGAGCAGCAGGTCGACGAACTCCTCGTGCGGCTGCGGTGCGACCGGCGACGGGGTGGACGCGTGCAGCTCGCCCGCGAACGGTGGCATCGGCTGCGGCGGGGCGAACCGTTCGGCCTGCGCGTACGGGATCCCGAGCACCCGCACCACGTCGCCGTTGACCGTCCCGACGATGCGGCCGGCGGGGGTGTCGAACGAGGCGGGCGTGGCGTCGAGCATGGGGTTCACGGTATCGGTGCGGCGACGACACGAGCGGACGTGACGAAAGGCCGCCCCGATGCGATCGGGACGGCCTCACTCCGGCTCGGGAGCCGGGTGCACGTGGTGCTCGGCGTCAGTTCGAACGACCGTTGACGTCGCGTCGGTCGTCGTCGTTCCAGTCGGGCTTGCGCACGCCGGACTTCGCGATGCCGCGGCTGACGACGTAGGCGGCCGTCACGATCGCGACGTACAGCCAGGCCTGGTCGGCACCGAAGCCGGTGTGGCCCTCGTCTGCGTTGTCCACGACGGCCGACGCAACGAGGATCGCGATGGACACGACGAGCCAGGCGTAGAACTCGGTGGTCTTGAGTGCGGACTTGGTCTCGTTCCAGGTGGCACGGACGACCGAGTCGTGTCGTGCGGGATTTCCTGCCGTGTTCGACATGGTCACTCCTTCTGATCTCCGCCACCGGACATCGATGGCGTCATGACCGCAACAGTTGTCTCGCCTGGCTGATTACTTCCCCAGTTTGGGTTCCCAGGGAGGTCGGGGAACATGGGGTTTGTCCACCAAACGACAGGACGCAGGGGCGACCATGAGCGAAGACGACCAGCAGCGCGGATCCGATCTGTTCGACCGGCAGCCGCGCACCGCCGAGGGCGCCGCCGCGATCGCGAGCCTGCAGGCCCTGAGCGACAGCGTCCACGAGGCCGACGAGCAGGCGCTCCGCACCCTGGGGATGCTCCCCATCGATGCCCTCGCCCTGCGACACCTGGTGCTCGCGCGCCGCGATGGACGGACGGTCAACCCCACACAGCTCGCCCGGGCGTTGCGGCTCTCCACCGCGGGGATGACGAAGCTCATCGACCGCCTGGTGCGTGACGGGCGTGCGGAACGGCGGGCGAACCCCGAGGACCGCCGCGGCGTCATCATCACGGCGACCGGCTCCGCCGAGCAGGACCTCGCGCGTGCGTACGGGCACATCCACGCTCCGCTGATCGAGACCATCGACGCGCTGAGCGTCGACGAGGCGACGGCGGTCCGCCGGTTCGCCTCCCGCCTCGCCGAGGCGCTCCGGCAGGAGCTGCCCTCCCCCGGCACCCCCTGACGCCGGCCCGGCGGTCGGTCCCTGCGACGGACTGGAGGCCCGTGGCGGGGTCGCCACGGGCCTCCAGTCCGCTGTGGACTACCGCACCCGCTTGATGGGGATCACGACGAGTGCGCCGATGATGGCGATCGCGCCGGCGGCCCAGCACATGAGCGTGTAGTTGTCAGCGGCGTCCCCGGACCCGATCTTCAGGAAGAACAGGGCGACGGCCGGCGCGAGCGACTGCGGCAGGGCGTTGGCGATGTTGATGACGCCGAGGTCCTTGCCGGGACGGTCCGCGTTCGGCAGCACGTCGACGACGAGTGCGGTGTCGATCGCGGAGTAGATGCCGTACGCGAAGCCCATGATGACCTCGGCGACGTAGAAGCCGTTGACCGTGTCGGCGTGCGCCAGCACGATGAGTCCCACCGCGAACATCGCCGTGGAACCACCGACGAACACCTTGCGGCGACCGAGCTTGTCCGAGGCCCAGCCGGACAGCGCCGCACTGACCAGCAGCGCGATCGTGTAGAGCAGCACGCCGAAGGCGACGGCGGCGGTCGCCTCCTTCGCGCTCTCGATGCCGAGGTGCTGCTCCATGTAGAGCAGGCGGTACGTCGTGAACATGAAGGTCGCGAAGATGATGAGGAAGCGCGACCACCACGCGAACGCGAAGTCCGGGTTCTTGACCGGGTTCGTCCAGAACGACGCGATGAGGTTCAGGAACGTGAACTTCTTGAGCTTGTAGGTCGGCAGGTCGTCACGGGCCACGACGGCGTACACGGCGACCAGGATGATCGCCAGGATGCCCGGCGCGATGAACAGCACGGGCAGGTTCGCGACGAAGAAGACCGACAGGTAGGTGCCGGCGAGCACGGCGATGTTCTGCGCGAGCGCGATGATGCTCGAGGACCGGCCGCGCTGCAGCTGCGGCACGTTGTCGGCGAAGCTCGCGAGCAGCGTGGCGAGCGTGGCGTTCGCGGCGAGCTGGGCGAGCAGCCAGGCCAGCGTCAGGTTGAGGACGTCGGGCGAGTAGGCGATCCAGGCGAGGGCGATCGCGAAGACCACGACACCGCTGAGCAGCCAGGGGCGACGACGGCCCCAGCGCGTGCGGGTGCGGTCGGACAGGGCGCCCGCCAGGGGGTTCATGATGAGTGCACCGAACGCGCCGATCGGCAGCACCGAGCCGATGACGTTCGCGGCGTCGTCGCCGACCAGGGCCTGCGCCTTGAGCTGCATGCTCACGTAGACGGGCGCCATGAGCGCGACGAAGAGGCCGAACTGCCCGAGGAACAGGGCGATCTGGTAGCCGATGCCCACCTTCACCGTGCTGACGGGTTGGGTGATGCCCTCTTCCGGGTCGAGCAGTGCCGGGCTGCCGGGTTCGGTGGTGCTCATGACGCCTCCTTGAGTCGATGAAAACCTTGCCTGACAAGGTTTTTCCGACGCGAGCATACATCGACACGTGTTGTCTGCAACAGCAGGGGCGTCACGGTCGGCGCCGCGCGGGGTGGACGGGCCGCGTCACACGGGGCAGCAAAAACTACACACCGGGTGGTTTTTGGGGTAGCGTCGTCATCGATCTCGCCGCGGAGCATCGCTCCTCGACGGGCCGCGACACCCAGACAGGATCGAAGGAGCCTCTGCAATGCCCACCACTTCTGTGCAGCTGTACTCACTGCGCGACGCCATCGCCGAAGACCTCGACAAGGCCATCGCCCGGGTCGCCGAGATCGGGTACGAGAACGTCGAGCCCTACGCGTTCGTCGAGCGCGCCACCGACCTCGAGCGTGCGTTCGCGGCCACCGGCCTCAAGGCTCCGTCCGGCCACGTCGCCGTGATCGACGCCGAGGACACCGCGCCGATCTGGGACGCCGCCGAGCGCCTCGGCATCCGCACCGTCATCGACCCCTTCATCCCGACCGACCGCTGGCAGACCGCCGACGACGTCGCGAAGATCGCCGAGCGCGTCAACGAGCTGACCGCCGAGGCCGCCGGCCGCGGCCTGCAGTTCGGGTACCACAACCACCAGTGGGAGTTCACGAACAAGGTCGACGGCCGCACCGTCTACGACCTGTTCGTGTCGCAGCTGTCGCCGGAGACCGTCCTCGAGGTCGACACCTTCTGGGCGACCGTCGGTGGCGCCGACGCCCCCGCCGTCCTCAAGGGCCTGGGCGACCGCGTCGTCGCGATCCACGTCAAGGACGGCAAGGTCGACGGTGACATCCTCACTGCGCTGCCCTCGTCCGAGAGCGCCCTCATCGTGCCGGAGTCGCTCCAGCGCGCCTTCGAGAACCAGACGCCGGCCGGCCAGGGCGACGTCGACGTGGCGGGCATCCTCGCCGCGGCGCCGCAGGCCATCCGCGTCGTCGAGTTCGACGCCTACTCGGGCGACGTCTTCGAGGGCATCACCGAGTCCCTCACCTGGCTCAAGGACAACGACAAGTGAGCCGTGTCGGGATCGGCATCATCGGTGCCGGCAACATCTCCACCCAGTACCTGGAGAACCTGACCAAGTTCGCCGATGTCGAGGTCCGCTTCGTCGCCGACGTGCTGCTCGACCGCGCTGCGGCGCAGGCGGCGTCCTACGGCGTGGCCGCGTCCGGCACGGTCGAGGAGCTCCTCGCCCGTGACGACGTCTCGATCGTGATCAACCTGACGATCCCGGCCGCACACGCCGAGGTCGACCAGCAGATCATCGACGCCGGCAAGCACGTCTGGAGCGAGAAGCCGATCGCGACCGACCACGCGTCGGCCGCCGCGGTGCTCGAGTCGGCGAAGGCCAAGGGCCTGCGCGTCGCGACCGCTCCGGACACCGTGCTCGGCGCGGGCATCCAGACGGCGCTCCGGGCCATCGCCCGCGGTGACATCGGCGAGCCGCTGTCCGCGACGACGCTGTTCCACGTCCCCGGACCCGAGGCGTGGCACCCGAACCCGGACTTCCTGTTCGCCACCGGTGCCGGACCCCTGTTCGACATGGGCCCGTACTACGTGACGACCCTGGTGCACGCGTTCGGCACCGCATCGCGCGTGCAGGCCGTCTCGTCGAAGTCGCTCGACCGTCGCACGATCGCGTCCGGCCCCCGCGCCGGCGAGACGTTCCCGGTCGAGGTCCCGACGCACCACGCGGCCCTGATCGAGTTCGCCGGCGGGCAGTCCGCCCAGTCGACGTTCTCGTTCCAGCACGCCCTGCCGCGCATGGGCTTCGTCGAGATCAACGGCACGCTCGGCACGATCTCGCTGCCGGACCCGAACACCTTCGAGGGCTCGTCGCAGCTCTGGCGCTACGGGCAGGACGAGCCCGAGACGCTCGAGGCGGTCGGCTCCACCTGGGGTCGTGGCACCGGTGTCGTCGAGCTCGCCCGCGCCATCGCCGAGGACCGCCCCGAGCGTGCCTCCGGCGCCGTCGCGCTGCACGTGCTCGACGTGCTGCTTGGCATCCGTGACGCGGCCGAGTCGGGTTCCGCCGTCGACATCACGTCCGCCGTGGACGCGATCCCGCCGCTGCCCGAGGACTTCGACCCCGCGGCAGCCGTGCTGACCGCGGGCGCGAACGCCTAGGAGCGCCGCGAGCACCACGTCGTGAACAGCAATGGTCGGGTCCCGAACGGGGACCCGACCATTGCTGCTCACCAGGGTGCGTGATCGCTCGACCCTGCGCTTCGTGGACCGGACCGCGCGGTTCGGCCAACGGATCCGCGCTCGTCGGCCATCTGGAACGGCCCGAAGTCGGGGGCTTCTTCACTCGGGTGATGAGAACCATGGGTGTGGAGGAGGAGCTGCTCCTCATCGACCGATCGACGGGCGTGCCCGTGCCGGTCGCCGACGGTGTGCTGGCCGGTGCGAGGGCGACGCGGGTGCCGGACCCCGGCGGCGTCGTGGGCGAGATGCAGCGCGAGATGATCGAGGTCACCACCCGCCCGCACACCTCGCTCGCCGCGCTCGGCGGGCAGGTGCTCGACAACCGGGCACTCGTCGAACAGGTCGCGAACGGCTTCGGTGCGCACGCGGCCCCGCTCGCGACGTCACCGACTCCGGTGACCCCGCACGTGAGCGACGGCGCCCGGTACCACCGGATGCTCGAGCGTTACGGGTCCATCCCCCGGCAGGGGCTGACCTGCGGCCTGCACGTCCACGTCGCGATCGACTCCCCCGCCGAGGGCGTCGCGGTGCTCGACCGGATCCGGACGTGGACGCCGGTCCTCATCGCCCTGAGCGCGAACTCCCCCTTCCACGCCGGGGTGGACACCGGTCATGCGAGTTTCCGATCGATCGCCTGGAGCCAGTGGCCGTCGGCCGGGCCGATGGAGCGGTTCGGCTCCGAGGAGCGCTACCGCGCCGTCACCGAGGGCATGCTCCGCACCGGCGCCCTGCTCGACGAGGGGATGCTCTACCTCGACGCGCGCCTGTCCCGCGCACACCCGACCGTCGAGGTCCGCGTCGCCGACGTCCCCCTGGACCCCGGGGTGACCGTGACGATCGCAGGACTCGTCCGGGCGATGGTCGACACCGCTGCCGAGGAGTGGCGTTCGGGGTCGCTCGAGCGCGACACCCCCGCCTGCACCGTCCGGCTCGCGAACTGGCGCGCAGCGCTCGAGGGCCTGGACGGTGAACTGGTCGACCCGTTGACGGGCCGCGCCGCACCCGCACGCGAGGTCGTCACGCTCCTGCTCGCCCACGTGCTGCCGGCGCTCGTCGCGAACGGCGACGACCAGCTCGTCGAACGCGGCCTGGCCGACCTGTTCGCGCGTGGCACCGGCGCGTCGAGGCAACGTGCGGCCTACGCGGCGACCGGTGATCTCGGGCAGGTCGCACTCGCTGCCGCGATGACGAACCTCCACGCACGGACCGGCCGCGTCGCGGCCGGCCTGTGGCCCGGTGCGGACACCGGTTCGGTGATCGGGGGCCACCCGGCGAGCACGGGCCTCAGCGGTGCGGTCGGCTGATGGGCTCCAGGTGGCAACCGTGCCCCCGGATCGCTCGTCGACACCGGGGCGTCATCGCGCTCGTGAACTCGATCTCGAACGCCTCGGCCCAGCCGGTGTTCGCGGACTCGACGTCGAGCAGGAACTCGACAGGCGTCCACTCCGGGTCGTCACATCCTGCCGGACGCACCGGCAGGACGCGTGTGGAGAAGCCGGCGACCCACGCCCGGCGCAGCACACCCGGCAGGCTTCGGGCCCGGACCTCGCGGGGCAACACGACCCGTATCCACATCTCGCTGCCTTCCGCCCGTTCCTTCGGACACTCTGCGCACCCGTTGGACAGAATCAACGCGACCGCACATCACAGTCGGATCAGCCTCGCGCTTTCCGAACGATCCGATGGGAGCACCCCGTGACCGACCTCGAGAACCCGCCCGTCCTCGGCGAACACCCGGCGGACGTCGGCCCCGGACGTCCGGTGAAGCTCGGCGCGCGATTCGTGCACTGGCACACCACCACCGACCACAAGACGATCGGCAACCTGTACCTGGTGACGTCGTTCGGGTACTTCTGCCTGGCCGGGGTGATGGCGGTGGTGATGCGGACGGAGCTCTTCACCCCGGGACTCGACGTGCTCGAGACCCGCGAGGAGTACAACCAGCTGCTCACGATGCACGGCACCGTCATGCTGCTGCTGTTCGCGACCCCGCTGTTCTCCGGTTTCGCGAACGCGATCATGCCGCTGCAGATCGGTGCCCCCGACGTCGCGTTCCCCCGGCTCAACGCGTTCTCGTACTGGCTCTACGCGATGGGCAGCCTGGTGACGATGGGCGGGTTCCTGACACCGGGTGGAGCCGCTGCGTTCGGGTGGACGGCCTACGCACCGCTGTCGGACACCACCTTCGAACCGGGCATCGGCGGGCACCTCTGGGTCGCCGGCCTGAGCATGACCGGCTTCAGCACGATCCTCGGCGCCGTGAACTTCATCACGACCGTCATCACCATGCGTGCCCCGGGCATGACGATGTTCCGGATGCCGATCTTCACGTGGAACGTGCTGATCACGTCGATCCTCGTGCTGATGGCGTTCCCGGTGCTGGCGGTGGCGCTGTTCGGCCTGCTGCTCGACCGGGTCTTCGACGCGCAGATCTTCAACCCGGCCAACGGTGGGCCCCTGCTGTGGCAGCACCTGTTCTGGTTCTTCGGCCACCCCGAGGTCTACGTGATCGCCCTGCCGTTCTTCGGCATCGTGTCCGAGGTGTTCCCGGCCTTCAGCCGGAAGCCGATCTTCGGCTACAAGACGCTCGTGTACGCCACGATCTCGATCGCGGCGCTGTCCGTGTCGGTGTGGGCGCACCACATGTTCGCGACGGGTGGCGTCCTGCTGCCGTGGTTCTCGCTCATGACGATGCTGATCGCCGTGCCCACCGGCGTGAAGATCTTCAACTGGGTGGGCACGATGTGGCGCGGGTCGGTGACCTTCGAGACGCCGATCCTGTGGGCGATCGGGTTCCTCGTGACCTTCACGTTCGGCGGGCTGACCGGCGTGATCCTGGCGTCGCCGCCGCTCGACTTCCACGTCCACGACACCTACTTCGTCGTGGCGCACTTCCACTACGTGGTCTTCGGGACCGTCGTCTTCGCGATGTTCTCGGGGTTCTTCTTCTGGTGGCCGAAGTTCACCGGCAAGATGCTCGGCGAGCGACTCGGCAAGGTGCAGTTCTGGATGCTCTTCATCGGGTTCCACATGACGTTCCTGATCCAGCACTGGCTCGGTGTGATCGCCATGCCCCGCCGGTACGCGAGCTACCTGCCGGAGGACGACATCACCTGGCTGCACCAGGTCTCGACGGTCGGTGCTGTCCTGACGGCGGCGTCGATGATCCCGTTCTTCCTGAACATCGTGCAGACGATGCGGAAGGGCCAGAAGGTGCTCGTCAACGACCCGTGGGGCTACGGCCGGTCACTCGAGTGGGCGACCAGCTGCCCGCCGCCCCGGCACAACTTCACGTCGGTACCGCGGATCCGGTCGGAGTCGCCGGCGTTCGACCTGAACCACCCCGAGGCCGGTGTCCCGGTCGGGGTGGGTCCGGCGATGGACGCGCCGGACGCGGCCACCCACGACCAGGCGACGGGCAAGACCCGGCACCCGAAGGAGACCGACCAGAAGTTCTGAAGGCACCACTTCATGAGCAGCAATGGTCGGGTCCCGAGTGGGGACCCGACCATTTCTGCTCACCAAGCGGAGATCACGACGATCACGACGCCACCAACGCGAACGAACGCGCCCGTCAGACCAGCGCGGTGAAGGACGCGTCGCGCACGAGCAGCGTCGCCGCGTCGCCCACCACGGCCTGGTCGGGGTCGCTCGACAACCCGAGGGCCCAGCTGCCCCCACCCGGACGCTCCGGCAGCGTGAACTCCACCGTGGTGTCCGACGCGTTCAGCAGCACGGCCACGGTGTCGTCGCCCTGGTGCAGCACGAGCGTCACGGCCCGGTTGCCGCCGTCCGCCCAGTCGCCGTCCTCGAACCCGGCGGCGTCGGCACGGAGCACGGTCACCGTCGACTCCGAGTCCCCCGGCGCGGTGCGGAACCACTCCGGACGCAGCGCCTGGTGCTGCCGACGGAACGCGATGGCCGCCGTCGTGAAGGCGAGCAGGTCCTGGTCGGCGGCGGCCCAGTCGAACCACGAGATCTCGTCGTCCTGGCAGTACGCGTTGTTGTTGCCGCCCTGTGACCGGGCGAGCTCGTCGCCACCCAGGATCATCGGCACGCCGGCGGAGAGCAGCAGGGTGCCGAGGAAGTTGCGGCGCTGCCGGTCGCGGTAGTCGTTCACCGCACCGTCGTCGGTCGGGCCCTCGATGCCGCCGTTGAACGAGGTGTTGTCGCTCTCGCCGTCGTTGTTGTCCTCGCCGTTCGCCTCGTTGTGCTTGTCGGCGTACATCGTCAGGTCGGCCAGGGTGAAACCGTCGTGGGCGGTCACGAAGTCGATCGAGCACAGCGGGGAGCGCCGTGAGCCCTCGTAGACGTCGGGGCTGCCCAGGACCCGCTGCACGGCGTCGCCGAGCGCGCCCTCGTCGCCGCGCCAGAAGGCACGCAGGTCGTCGCGGTACTTGCCGTTCCACTCGGACCAGTCGGCCGGGAACCCGCCGACCTGGTAGCCGGCGGTGTCCCACGGCTCGGCGATCATCTTGACCTCGCGCAGCACGGGGTCCTGGTGGATGATGTCGAGGAACGCGGAGTGCTTCTCGGCCTCGCCGTCCCGGCGGGTGAGCGTCGTGGCCAGGTCGAACCGGAAGCCGTCGACGTGCATCTCCTCGACCCAGTAGCGGAGCGAGTCCATGATGAGTCCGAGGGCCGCCGGGTGCCCGACGTTCAGGCTGTTGCCGGTGCCGGTGGTGTCGAAGTAGTTCGCCTCGTCACCCTCGACCAGCCGGTAGTACGACTGGTTGTCGATCCCCTTGAACGACAGCGTCGGGCCCATGTGGTTGCCCTCGGCGGTGTGGTTGTAGACGACGTCCATGATGACCTCGAGCCCCGCGGCGTGCAGGGCCTTCACCATCTCCTTGAACTCGGCGACCTGCTGCCCGCCGGTGCCCGAGGACGAGTACTCGTCGTGCGGCGCGAAGAAGCCGATGCTGTTGTAGCCCCAGTAGTTGCGGAGGCCCTTGTCGAGGAGCGTCGAGTCCTGCACGAACTGGTGCGTCGGCAGCAGCTCGACCGCGGTGACGCCCAGGTCCGTCAGGTGCTTGATCGCCGCGGGGTGGGCCATGCCGGCGTAGGTGCCGCGGATCTCCTCGGGGACGTCGGGGTGCTGCTTCGTGAAGCCCTTCACGTGCACCTCGTACACGACGGTGTCGGCGAGCGGGGTCCGCAGCAGGGCGTCACCGTCCCAGTCGAAGGACCGGTCGGCGACGACCGACTTGGGCATCGCACTGGCCGAGTCGGTGTCGTCGAGCTGCTCGGGGTCGTCCATGTCGTGGCCGAACAGGGCCTGGCCCCACTCGTAGGTGCCGTCGACGGCGGTGGCGTAGGGATCGAGCAGGAGCTTCGCGCCGTTGTGGCGCAGGCCGTTCGCCGGGTCCCACGCACCGTGCACGCGGAAGCCGTAGCGGGTGCCGACGGTCACGCCGGGCACGACGTCGTGGAAGGTGTAGCCGGTGCGGTTGCGGAGC
The DNA here is from genome assembly GCF_003234135.1 of Curtobacterium sp. MCPF17_018. Taxonomy (NCBI): domain Bacteria; kingdom Bacillati; phylum Actinomycetota; class Actinomycetes; order Micrococcales; family Microbacteriaceae; genus Curtobacterium; species Curtobacterium sp. MCPF17_018. The sequence continues at coordinate 148,693 of NZ_QKSJ01000006.1, forward strand.
TCGGTGCGGTGCTCGGTGCCGTCCTCGTCGAAGGTGCAGAACTCGACCCGCTCGGCGGTGCTCGAGAACAGGGCGACGTTGGCGCCCCCGTCGACGAGCGTGACGCCGAGCGGGGTGCGCGTGGAAGTGGTCATGCTGCCCTTCTACCGGCCGGTCGCTGTGCCACCGGCGGTCTGGGCGTACCCCTGGCCGCTCAGCGCACCGGCGGGACGAGTTGCTCGAGCAGCCGCAGCACCCGCTCGCCGTCGACGGCGTCCGGGTCGAGCAGCCACTGGACCTGCAGCCCGTCGGATGCCGCGATGCTCAGGCTCGCCAGGTCGACCGGGTCCAGGTCGGCGCGGATCCGGCCGCTCGCCTGGTCCGCCTCGATCAGTGCGGCGAGTTCGGCCCGCAGGCGGGCGAAGCGTTCGCGCATGAAGTCGCGCGTGGCCGGGTGGCCCTCCTGCACGGCGTCGGCCGCGAGGGTCGTGTACAGCTGCACCAGCCCCGGCACGGCCCGGTTGCGCGACGCGCTCTCGCGCATGTCGCCGATCGCCGACTTCATCCGGTCGGGCGCGCCCTGCTCGCGGACCTCGTGCTCCCGGTAGACGGCGAGCAGCAGTTCGTCGCGACTCGGGAAGTAGTGGCGGAGTGCCGCGTGCGTGATCCCGAGGGCCTCGGCCACCGAGCGCAGCGACGATGCGTCGACCCCCTGCTCCGCGACCATGCGGATCATCTCGTCGAGGATCTGCGTGCGTCGCTCGGCGCCCTTGCGGTACCCGCCGCGGCGCGGCTGGGCCGCGTCGGCGTCGTCCGCGGGGTGGGTCATGCACCCAACTTACCGCTGGAAGGTTTTCTCGCCACCGTCCGGTCTGGAGGCCCGTGGCGGGCGCACCACGGGCCTCCCGTCCGTCTCGCCGGTCGCGTCACACCCGCCGGGCCGCGTCAGCCCGGCGTGCTCGCGTCAGTCCTGGTCGTCGACCGTGTACTCGTCGACCGGCGCGGGCGTGCCCGCGGCGAGCGCGTCGACGATCTTCGTGAGCGAGTCGGCGAGGACGGCGTTGTCCGCGTCGGGGAGTTGCTCGAGCACCTCGACGACGGCCGCGTGGAAGCGCGCGTACGAGGCGTCGATCTTCTCGGCGGCCTTGTCGGTCGGGGCGAGCACCTGCGCACGACGGTCCGTGGGGTGCGCCGTGCGCGACAGCAGCCCCTTCTGCACGAGCCCGTCGACGATCTTGGTGACCGAGGCGTTCGAGACGGCGAGCATGACGGCGAGGTCCTTCGGGCCCATCGCCCGGCCGTCCCGGTGCGCCTGGAGCATGTACCGGACGGCGAGGAACTCGTTCTTCGACAGGCCGCTCTCGATGCGGGCGGACTCGATCTGCTGGTCCTCGGCGTGCTGCAGACGGAGCAGCGCGTCGACGGCTGTCTTCGCGACCCGGGACTCGGGCTCGCGGGCGTAGAGGTGGACGTGCTCTCGACGGACGACGGTCAACGGCATGGGGTCATGCGCTCCTTGCTAAACGGCAGGCGTGGTGAAGAAGTCCGCGTAGGACGGCTCGGAACGACCGGCGAGCAGCGAGGGGTCCTGGATGCGACGCTCGACGTACGCGTCGATGATCGCCGGGTCGGTGAGACCGACGCGCGTGTGGCTGCCACCGATCCGTGCCGTCCGAGGCATCCCGGAGTACGTGCTGTGCATGTCGTGTCCCGCCCTTCTTGCTTGCCGTGTGTCCCCTGCGGACGCCTGAACTCTTTCACGAAGTGAACGGTCAGTTCAACGAACCATTCGCACTGTGTACGTTTTGCGCGCCGAACGGTTCGGGACCGTCGGTCAGGGTCGTCAGGAGCTGCAGGAGTGCCGCCCGTCGCGGCTCGTCGAGCGGTGCGAACAGGCCGTCGAGCACCCCCTCGGCGATGCGGTGTCCCTCCTCGAGCACCCGCCGACCGTCCTCGGTGACGGTGTGCTCGATCCGGCGGCCCCGGCCGGCGGTCCGGGTGATGAGCCCACGGCCGAGCATCCGGTTCGCGAGGGTGCCGAACGCCTGGTCGCTCTGGAACGTCGCGACGGCGAGGTCGTGCCCGGATGCGCGGGGCATCCGGTCGATCGCGCGCAGGGCGTCCCACTGCACGAGCGTCACGCCGAGGTCGCGCAGGGCGGCGTCCATCGTGCGGTGGTTGCGGTACTGCGCCCGCTTGACGGCGTGGCCCAGGGCTTCGAGGTCGGTCGGCATGGTGCTACGGTATCAACACTCGTACATAAACATGTTGATACGGAGCATTCATGACCGACACCCGCACCCGCACCGCGCTCGTCCTGCACGGCGGCGGTGGCCCCATGACCGTCGCACCGATCGTCGCGCACCTCGCGCCCGCCTTCCACGTCGTCGCCCCCACGCACCCCGGGTGGGACGGCACCCCGCGCCCGGACGGGATCGACTCCGTCCCGGCCCTGGCGGCCGCGTACCTCGAGCAGCTCCTCGCCGCCGGGGAGCAGGACGTCGTGCTCGTGGGGTCGTCGATCGGCGGCTGGATCACCCTCGAGATGGCCGTGCAGGCAGCTGCCGACGACCGGTTCGCCGGGGTCGTCGGTGCCGTCGTCGACATCGACGGCGTGGGTGCGGTGGTCGAGGGCGAACCGATCGCCGACTTCTTCGCCCTCGATGCCCGCGGGCTGGCCGAGGTCGCCTGGCACGATCCCGAGCGGGGGTACCAGGACCCGGCGTCGGTCACCGAGGAACAACAGGCGGTGCAGCGGTCGAACGGGCAGACCATGGCGGTCGTCGCCGGCCGGTCGATGAGCGACCCGACCCTGCTCCGGCGGCTCGGGGCCGTACGGGTGCCGACGCTCGTGGTCTTCGGTGCGAGCGACGCGGTCGTGACCCCGGCGTACGGTCGCGCGGTGGCGGCGGCCGTGCCGGGTGCGGTGTTCGCCGAGGTCCCGGCGGCCGGGCACCTGCCCCATCTCGAGGCCCCCGGGGCGACGTGGGCGGTCATCGACCCGTTCCTGGCGCCACTGCTCGGCTGAGTTCTCGGCGTCCTCTGAGCGATCTTTTGGCACTCACCAGGGTCGAGTGCTAAAACGGTGGCAGTTGAGTCGAGGGGACTCAACGAGAACCACGAAGGAGTTGATTTCGATGACGATGAACTTCGACCCGTTCCGCGAGCTCGACCGCCTCGCGGGTTCGCTCCTCGGCACCGCCGCCGGCCCGCGCTCGATGCCGATGGACCTGTACCGCACCGGGGACCACTACGTCCTCGACGTCGACCTGCCCGGCATCGACCCGGGCTCCGTCGACATCGACGTGGACGGCTCCGTCCTGACCATCCGCGCCGAGCGCACCCTGGGCGCGCCCGAGGGCTCGCAGTGGCTCACGCGTGAGCGCCAGCCCGGCACGTTTGTCCGGCAGCTGACGCTCGGCGACGGCCTGGACGCCGAGCGCATCACCGCCGGGTACGACAACGGCGTGCTGAGCGTCACGATCCCCGTCAAGGAGTCCGCGAAGCCGCGCAAGATCGCCGTCACCGTCGGTGGCGCGTCCGAGCAGCTCGCGGTCGGTTCCGGCGCCGCCGCCGAGTGAGGAGCTGAGCGATGACGTCCGTCCTGCTGAACGCTGTGGTCGCGGTCCTCGTCGTCACCGCGGCGCTCGCGCTGACGAGCCTGGACCGGCGCACCGCCGTGCTCCTCGGGGCCACCGGCAGCCTGACCGGCACGTTCCTGACCTGGGTCGCCGCGCCCCGGCTCTTCGAGCAGTCGCTCCTGGCCCCGTGGGTCGCGGCGGTCCTCGGCACGGCCCTGCTGATCGCGGGGTGGAGCGCGGTCCGCTCCTACTCGGGCATCTTCGAGGCACCACGCGACGAAGAACCCGAGACGGGGGCACTGATGACCGTGGGCGGGTCCGCCCCCTCGGTGCGGTGACCATGTGACGGACAGGAGGCCCGGTGCACGTCGTGCGCCGGGCCTCCCGTCGTTCCGTCGGTCGCGTGGGCGACCGTCGGGACTACTCCTTGTTCAGCTTGTCCTGCACCAGGCCGGCCGTCTTCTCGACGACGTTCGGCAGCTCGGTGGTGCCGTAGAGCCGGACGTCGGGGTGCGTGGGCGGGGGCATCGGGACCGAGGTCGTCGGGCCGTCGTGGTACGAGTACTCGCCCTTGCCGTCGAACGAGGGGCCGCTCGCCCACGGGCCGTTCTTCGCCTCGGCACCGTCGGAGAAGTTGAGGTACTGGTAGTTGACCTCCTGGTTCTCCTTCGACTGCGGGAAGTTGCTCGGCACCGGGAAGCCCTCGACGCCCTTCTCGCGCAGCTCGGCCGCGGCGGTCGCCCACATGTTCTGGTGCATGGTGTCGCGGGCGATGAGGAAGGACAGCAGGTCCCGCACGCCGTGGTCGTCGGTCATGTGGTATAGCCGGGCGGCCTGCACACGACCCTGCATCTCGGCGTTCTCGTTCGCCGTGAAGTCGGCCAGCAGGTTGCCGCTGGCGGTGATGTACGAGCCCTGCCAGGGGTTGCCGTTGCTGTCCACCGGACGGGCGCCCGCACCGGCGACGATCGCGTGCTGGACGTCCGTGCCGCCGACGATCGCGGCGACCGTCGGGTCGTCCTGCAGCGCGTCCTCGGTGATCCCGAGCGGGGACTTCTCGAGCAGCTGCGCGATCATCGTCGCGAGCATCTCGACGTGGCCCATCTCCTCGGCGCCGATGCCGAACACCATGTCGCGGTACTTGCCGGGGATGTGCATGTTCCACGCCTGGAACTGGTACTGCAGCGCGACGGAGATCTCTCCGTACTGGCCACCGAGCACCTCCTGCAGCTTGCGGGCGTAGATCGCGTCGGGCTTGTCGGGCGTTGCCTTGAACTGGAGTTCCTGCTTGTGGAAGTACAAATCGTGCTCCTTCGTGTCGATCGAGCGATTGCACCGCCGATGGTTCGCCGGGGGCACTGAGCGGCCGTCCAAGGTGGCCGGATCACGCAGAGGGTGTCCCGGATGCGCCGGTCCCACGGCTCCGGGTCCACCGCCGGCTTCACCCGGCAGGACGAGGCCCTTCGGTCGACCGCCCGATGCCCTCGGCCGTCCGGTTGCGCAGGCTGGGAACATGCAGACCTCGACCAAGCACACGATCGCCACCCTGCTGCTCTGCGCGGCGATCGTGGTCGCCACCGTCATCGCACTCATGGCCATGACCCCGCCCGCGTGACACCGCGGTGCGGCATGGGAGGATCGCTCTCGTGACCGAACGGGGCAGGTTCCTCCGGCCGCTCGCCACCCGGTCGATCGTCATCGACGTGGCCTGGGCGGTCCTGGCGGCGTTCGTCTTCCTGCTGCCCATCGACCTCGAGCTCGAGCACGCGAGCCTCGCCGCGGTGCTGTCGGCCTCGGTGGCGATCGCCCTGCGTCGCGTCTCCCCGTCCGCCGCGATGGCGATGGTCGTCGTCCTCGGGGTGATCCAGGTCGGCGGCGGCGAGCGCCCGTCGCTGGTGGACCTCGCGCTGTTCGTCGTGATCGGCACCGCCGCCGTCGTGGGCACCCGCACCGAGGTCGTCGTCTCCGGCGTGCTCGCGGTCGTCGCCGGAGCGGGTGCGACGGTCTACCTGGCGTCGACGGGCTTCCGGTTCCTCGTGCTCATCAACGGCCCGCGCGACCAGGCCTTCCTGGCGATGGCCGCCCCGGTGACCGCGCTGCTCGGGGTCTGGGCGGGCGGGGTCGCCGTCCGGGCCTTCCGCTCCCGCGACCGCGAGTCGGAGCGCCGTGCCGACGCCGAGGCCGCAGCATCACGTGCCGAGGCCGTCGCCACCGAGGCCGAGGCCACCGCCACCCGCGCCATCGACGTCGCCGAGTCCGAACGCATCCGCGCCGACATCGCCCGCGACGTGCACGATGTCGTCGGCCACTCGCTCGCGGTCATCATCGCGCAGGCGGACTCGGTGCCGTTCCTCGACGACGAGGCGCGCATCCGAGCGGTCAGTGCCACCATCGCGAGCACCGCCCGGAGCTCCCTGGTCGAGGTCCGACAGGTCCTCGGGCACATCGACGGCTCTGCCGAGGCGACCGGCCCGGGCTCACTCGAGGAGATCGTGCAGGGCATCCGCGACGCCGGGGTCGACGTCGACCGCACGGTGCGCGGGGTCCCGCTGGCCCTGCGCCCGGACACCGGCACCGCCGCCCGCCGTGTGCTGCAGGAGATGCTCACGAACGCCCTGCGCCACGGTGCCCCCGGCAACCCGGTCGTCGTGCGGGAGACCTGGCGGAACGCCGACCTGGTGCTCGAGGTCGAGAACGTCGCCGGCGACGGCAGCACCGCGGGCTCGGGCCGCGGGATCGACGGCATGGACTCGCGCCTCGGCGCCCTCGGTGGGTCGTTCGACGCCGCCGTGCTGGACGACGTGTTCACGGCACGCGCCCGCATCCCGTTCGACGTCCAAGGGGGACCCGTCCGATGACCGAACCGATCAGGATCCTGCTCACCGACGACCAGGCGCTGTTCCGCGCCGGACTCCGGGTGGTGCTGGACGCCCAGGACGACATGCGCGTGGTCGGTGAGGCCTCCGACGGCGCCGAAGCGCTCGCACTCATCCCCGAGGTGCGCCCCGACGTGGTGCTGCTCGACATGCGGATGGCCGGCATGGACGGCGTGGAGACCGTCCGGCAGCTCCACTCCGGCGCCGTCCCGGGCCCGCTGCCCCGCGTCGTCGTGCTCACCACCTTCGGGCTCGACCCGGCGGCGGCGACCGCGATCCGGCTCGGCGCCAGCGGGTTCCTGCTCAAGGACACCACGCCGCCGTTCCTGTTCGCCGCGGTGCGGGCCGTGCACGAGGGCAGCTCGGTCATCGCACCGAACGACCTCGCGCAGCTGTTCGGCACCGACGTCGCGCGGGCCCCGGCACCGCAGCCGCCCGAGTTCGCGACCCTGACCGAGCGGGAGCGCGTCGTGTTCGGGTGGGCGTCCCGCGGCCTGTCGAACGCCGAGATCGCCACCAAGGAGTACGTCACCGAGTCGACGGTGAAGACCCAGATCTCGAGCATCCTCGGCAAGTTGTCGCTGCGGGACCGGGTGCAGCTCGTCGTCTACGCACACGACCACGGGCTGGCGGGCACCCGCGAGGACTAGTCCGCGGCGATCCGGTCGAGCCACTCCGCGAGCATCGTCCGCTCGGCTGCCGACAGTCGATCGAGCCGGGACGCTGCGGCACGGAGTGTGATCGCGGCGCTCGTCACGGCGTCACGCCCCCGGCCCTGACCACCCGGGGCCGCGCCGCCGTCGTCCGTCGTCGCCCCGCTCGGCACGAGGATCCTCCCGAGCACGGCCTCCAGGACGTCATCGGCGAGTGACGGGTCCCGCTCGTCCGCCGGAGCGGCCAGGATCGCGAGCACCGCACCGGTACCGGCCGCGTGCACGAGCTCGACCGCGCGGCGCTCCGGCACGGCCAGTCGTCCGGCCTCGGCCACCCGCCGGATGCGTTCGGCGAGCAGCGCGGTGCCGGCGCGGGCGGCTGCCGACCGACGACCGCGCTCCGGGTCGCTCAACAGCACGAACAGGTCGGGGTTCGCCAGCCCGAAGCCGATCGTCATCGACCACCCGGTGCGCAGGTCCTCGACGGGGTCGGTCGCCTCGTCACGAGCAGCTCGGACGGCGTCGGCCTTCATCGCCGAGAACGTCGCCATCGCGTGCTCGGCGACCGCTTCGAGCAGGCCGTCCTTGTCACCGAACAGCCGGTAGATGGTCGGTGCCTGGACGCCTGCGCCGTCCGCGACCGCCCGCGTGGTCACCGCCGCGGCACCGCGTTCGCGCAGCATGGAGCCGGCGACCTCGACGATGCGCGAACGCGTCTCGTCACGCTGACTTCCCTGCTCGACCACGGAACAACGATAACGGATGTGTGCTATCACTGTGTTACCAGCGATACCAACACGCTGTTTCCACCGATACGGAGAAGTCATGATCGTCATCACCGGGGCCACCGGAGCCCTCAACGGCGCCACCGCCGACCACCTGCTCGAGCACCTCGCGCCGTCCGACCTGGCGGTGGTGGCCCGCGACCCCGCCCGCGCCCAGCGGTTCGCCGACCGTGGCGTCGAGGTCCGCCGAGGCGACTACGCCGAGCCGGAGACCCTGCCGGCGGCCTTCGCGGGCGCCGACCAGCTCCTGCTCGTCTCGTCGAGCGACCCGGCCGCCGACGCCGTCGCGCTGCACCGTGCCGCCGTCGACGCAGCCGTGGACGCCGGCGTCGGCCGGGTCCTGTACACGAGCCACCAGGGCGCCGCGCACGGTTCGCCCTTCGTACCGGCAGCGCACCACGCCGCCACCGAGGACCTGCTCTGCGACTCGGGGCTGCCGTGGACGAGCCTTCGGAACGGCTTCTACGCGCACAGCGCCGCCTGGATGACGGGCCCGTGGCAGGAGACCGGCACGGTGTCCGTCCCCGTCGACGGCCCGGTGTCGTGGACCGCCCGCGAGGACGCCGCCGAGGCAGCCGCCGCGATCCTGCTCGCCGACCAGCCGTTCGACGGGCCGGTGACGCTCACCGCTCCGGACGCGCCGACCTTCGCCGACCTGGCTCGGCAGGCGTCCGAGGTGTCCGGTCGGACGATCGGGTTCGAGGCCCTGGGCGAGGACGAGTGGCGTGCCCGTGCGCTGGCCGCGGGACAGGACCCGCACATGGTCGGGTTCCTGCTCGGCATGTACCAGGCCGCCGAGCGGGGCCTGTTCGCCGGCACCGATCCGCTGCTCGGCGAGCTGCTCGGTCGCGCCCCGCGCCCGGTCCGCGACCAGCTCAGCTGAGCGACGCGACCTCGTCGAGGATCGCCCGGATCGCGGCGGGGTCGTGGGCGAACCGTCCGAGGAACAGCCCGCCGATCCGGCCCTGCCCCCGGGTGAGCAGGCCCGGTCCGGCACTGCCCCCGTAGAGGACGGTGCTGCCGTGCAGCTCGGGCCGGGTGGCGAGGTGCTGCTCGATCCCGTCGAGCACCGCGACGATGTGGTCGTCCGGTGCGGGTGCCGGTGCGCCGATCGCCCACACCGGTTCGTAGGCGACGGTCAGGGGTTGGGCGAGACCGTCCGCGACGGCGGTCGAGACGGCCCGGTCGAGCTGCGCGGTCACCGCCGCCACGGCCTGCGTCGGATCGGAGGCCCGGTCCGGCTCCCCGACGCAGACCAGCGGACGCAGGTGGTTGCGGTAGGCCGCGTGCACCTTCCCCGCGATCGTCGCGTCGTCCTCGTGGAACAGCGAGCGCCGTTCGGCGTGCCCGATCTCGACCAGGTCGACACCGATCTCCCGCAGTTCGGCGCCGGAGACTTCTCCGGTGAACGCGCCCGCATCGGCCCACGACAGGTCCTGCGCGGCGAGCTGCACACCGGTGCCGGCGAGCAGGTCACGCACCGGGACGAGCGCCGGGAACGTCGGCGCCACGAAGAGCGACGCAGCACCCGAGCACACCGCGGGGTGTCGCCGGGCGATGTCCGCGACCTCAGCCGCCCACGACAGCGTCCGGGCGTGCGAGAAGTACGTCTTCAGCGACACCCCGACGGTGATCACGGGGCGACCGTCTCCACGACGAGGGCGAAGGACAGCGCGCCGGGGTCCGCGGTGCCGACGGCCTGGTCGGCGTGCGTTCGCGCCCGGCCCATCTTCGGCGCGAGGGACTCCGTCGCGTCCGCTGCCTGACGGGCGGCACGGACGGCGTCGCCCCAGGCCTCGGCGAGCGCCGCCCCGGCGTCGAGCCGGGTGCGGAGCACCTCGTCGAACGGAACCAGGGCGTCCACCATCGTCTTGTCACCGACGGTGGCACCGAACGCGAGCACGGCCTCGGTGGCCGCGCGGACCCCCTGCGCGACGGTGGCACCGGACGGACGCGAGTCGTCCCCGACCACGCGACCCAGTGCCTCCAGGGCGGCGCCCCAGATCGCACCGGACGTGCCGCCGGCCTTGTCGGACCAGGCGTCCGCGGCGACCAGCAGGACGGTGCCGGCACCGGCACCGCGGGTGACCGCGTCGGCAGCTGCGGCGTCGGCGGCGTGCGATCCACGCTGCATCCCGATGCCGTGGTCGCCGTCGCCGGCCACGGCGTCGATGCGGCCGAGTTCGTCGGCGTGCTCGTCGAGGACGGCGCGGACCGCGGCGAACCCGGCGGCGACCTGCTCGGCGACCGCGCGGGACTCGTCGGTCGCCGGGCCGATGCCGACGCCCTCGGCGTCCGCCACCACGGTGGACGGGTCGACGCGCTGTCCGGCGACCGCACCGCCCTTGCGGTAGGCGGGGGTGTCCGCGGGTGCTGCCCAGAGTTCCTCGAGCTCGTCGTCGAGCCAGAACAGCGTCAGGGAGACCCCGGCCATGTCGAAGCTCGTGACGAGTTCGCCGACCTCGGGCTCCACGATGACGACGCCGGCGTCCGTCAGGCGCCGCTGCACCGAGCGGTAGACGACGAAGAGCTCCTCGTACTTGACCGAGCCCAGACCGTTCAGGATCGGCACCACCCGCTGGTTCTCGAGCGTCACGCCGTCGGGCAGTTCGTCGAGCAGCCGGGACACCAGCAGCTCGGCCAGCCCGTCCGCGGTGGGGACGTCCGTCTCGTCGATGCCCCGCTCGCCGTGGATGCCCATGCCGACCGCCATCCGCCCCTCGGGCACCGTGAACAGGGGTTCCTCGGCACCCGGCAGCGAGCACCCGGAGAACGCGACGCCGAAGCTGCGCGTCCGGTCGTTCGCCCGCTCGGCGACGGCGGTGACCGTGTCGAGGTCGTCCCCGCGCTCGGCGGCGGCGCCGGCGATCTTGAACACGCAGAGGTCACCCGCGATGCCGCGGCGCTTCGCGCGGTCGTCGGCCGGGGCGCTCGTCACGTCGTCGGTGACGCGGACCGTCCGGACCGGGATGCCGTCGGCCTCGAGCGTGCGCGCCGCGGCGTCGAAGTTCAGGACGTCACCGGCGTAGTTGCCGTAGCTGAGCAGCACACCGCCACCGTGCTCCGCGGCCTTCGCGACACCGGTGACCTGCTGGGCGCTGGGGCTGGCGAACAGGTTGCCCATCGCGGCACCGGCGGCCAGTCCGTGTCCGACCAGTCCGCCGAACGCGGGGTAGTGGCCCGAGCCCCCGCCGATCACGACCGCGACCGTGCCGTCGGGGCTCGTGGTGGAACGGGCGACCCCGCCGTGCACCCTGCGCACCCACCGCTCGTTCGCGGCGACGAAGCCGTCGGTCGCCTCGTCGGCGAAGTCCGCCGGGTCGTTGAACAGTCTGGTCATCGCTTGCTGCCCTTCGGGTCGGTGGTGCGGACGTGCGAGGTGTCGAGCAGTTCGTCGGCCTTGGCCCCGCGGAAGAACTTGGTGCAGAAGATCATCACCGCGGCGACGAACGCCAGGACGCCGAGCGAGACGATGCCGAACGCACCGCTGTCGGTCGGCACCACCTCGTTGATCGCGGTGCGCATGATCGGGGCGACGAACCCGCCCAGGTTGCCGAGCGAGTTGATCAGGCCGATGCCCGCGGCGGCTGCGGCACCGGTCAGGAACGCCGTCGGGTACGCCCAGGTGATCGGGCCGACGGCCAGGAAGCTCGCGACGGCCAGGGTGATGAACAGGATGCCGAGCACGGGCTGCCCGTTCGCACCCGCCCACGCCGAACCGAGGATCGACAGGCCGGTCGTGACGTAGAACAGGGTGCCCCAGCGACGTCGACGTCCGACGGAGTCCGCCCGTGACCCGATCAGGTAACAGGCGACGAGCCCGACGAGCCACGGGATCGCGGACACCAGACCGACCTGCCAGCCGACGTCCTGCCCGAGCAGCGAGGACACCTGCTGCGGCAGGTAGAACGTCGTGCCGTACACGGCGACCTGCAGGCAGAAGTAGATGATCGTGAAGTACCAGACGCGCCCGCTCGCCATCGCGCGCCAGATGCCCTTCGGGCCGTCCTCGCTGCGGGCGGTGTCCTCGCGCTCCATGGCCGCGGTGAGCGACGCCTTCTCGCCCGGTTCGAGCCACTTCGCCTGCTGCGGACTGTTCGTCAGGAACACCAGGGCCGCGATGCCCGCCAGCACCGCGAGGATGCCCTCGCCGGCGAACATGACCTGCCAGCCGTGGAACGGCGTCACCTGGTCACCGATGCTGATGAGGCCGCCGGACAGCGGGGCTCCGATCATCTGCGAGAACGGCTGCGCCAGGTAGAAGATCGCGAACATGCGCACGCGCACCTTGTTCGGGAACCACTCGGACAGGTACATGATCACGCCCGGGAACAACCCGGCCTCGGTCACGCCGAGGATGAACCGCAGGATGATGAACATCGTGTCGTTCGTCGTGAAGGCGAACAGTGCGGCGACGATGCCCCACGTGACGGCGATGCGCGCGAGCCAGAAGCGCGCACCGAACCGCTTGAGCAGCAGGTTCGACGGGATCTCGAAGATCGCGTAGCCGATGAAGAAGATGCCGGCGCCCAGGGCGAAGGCGGCGTCGGAGATGCCGCGGTCGACGCGCAGGGCCTCTTCGGCGAAGCCGACGTTCGTGCGGTCGAGGAACGCGACGAAGTACAGGATGACGAGCATCGGCATGAGGTGCTTCGTCGCCTTGCCGATGGCGGACTGCAGGCCGGGGTCGTTCGTCGACCCGAGCGCGGGGGCAGGGGGTAGTGACACGGGTTCGCTCCTTTGCGAGCACGGTGCGGTCGTTCGTGGCGTCCGGGGTCAGGCCTGGTGGCCTGTCGGCCTGTCGGCCTGTCGGACGGGAGGCACGGATCGCGTCGCACGGTCGGCGCGCGTTCCGTGGGCGGCTGGCCCTAGTGCATGTACAGGCCGCCGTCGACGTTGAGTGTCTGGCCCGTGACGAACCCGGCGTCCTCGCTGATCAGGTACGCGACGGCCGCGGCGATGTCCCGCGGCGTGCCGATGCGCGGCAGCACGCCGTCGGCGGCCATCTCGGCCTTCCGTTCCTCGGACAGGGTGCCGCCCATGATGTCGGTGTCGATCGGGCCGGGGGCGATCGCGTTGACCGTGACGCCGCGCGGGCCGAGCTCGCGCGCCAGGCCACGGGTCAGCCCGATCACGCCGGCCTTCGCCACCGTGTACGGGGTCTTGCTGAAGGTGCCGCCGCCGCGCTGGGCGGAGACCGACGACAGGTTCACGATGCGCCCGTAGCCGGATCGCACCATCGACTCCGCCGCCCGCAGGCTGGCGAAGTGCACGCCGTCGAGGTTGATCGACAGCACCCGGTGCCACTCCCCCTCGGGCAGGTCGAGGTAGGCGTGCGCGGACGAGACCCCGGCCAGGTTCACCAGTGCGGTGATCGGCTGGAGCTCCGCCTCGATCCTGTCGAAGGCGGCACGCACGGCGGACTCGTCGGCGACGTTCGCACCGACGCCGACGGCCCGCACGCCGTGCTGCTCGCGGATCTCGTCGGCGACCTGCTCGCTCGCCGTCTGGTCGAGGTCGATGATCCCGACGTCCCACCCGGCCTCGGCCAGGTGGTGGGCGGTGGCGCGGCCGATGCCCCGCGGTGAGGCGGCCCCGGTGAGGACGACGGTGCGGTCCTGGGGGCCCTGAGGGTTCTGTGTGCTCATCGTTCGTGCTCCGGGGCTCAGTGGATCGGCGCCGGGCCGAGGTCGTCCAGCAGCTTCTGCATCGCGACGTACGCCTTGTTCCGGTAGGCGACGAGCTCGGGCGTGCGGTCGGCGGGGACCTCGAGGTACCCGGCGCCGGACTTCGTGCCGAGTTCGCCGGCGTCGACGTGCTGCTGCAGCGACGGCGGGGTGGCGAAGCGTTCGGGCCAGCGGGTCTGCAGCGACTCGAAGCAGAACGCGTACACGTCGAGCCCGGCCATGTCGGCGATCGCGAACGGGCCGAAGAACGGCAGGCGGAACCCGAACGTGGTCCGCACGATGGTGTCGATGTCGTCGGGGCTCGCGATGCCCTCGTCGGCGATCTTCGTGGCCTCCTCGAACAGCGCGTACTGCAAGCGGTTCAGGACGAACCCCGTGGAGTCCTTCACCCGCGCCGACTGCTTGCCGGTCGCGGCCACGACGGTCTCGCCGACCTCGATCGCGTGCTCGTTCGTGGTCGGGTGCGGGATGAGCTCGACGCCGGGGATGAACGGCGCCGGGTTCGAGAAGTGCACACCGAGGAACCGCTCCGGGCCCACGACCGCCTCGGCCAGCGACTCGATCAGGATCGTCGAGGTGTTCGAGCCGATCACGGCGTCCGGGCGGGCGGCCTCGCTGATGCGGCGCAGCGTGGCGTGCTTGATCTCGAGCTTCTCGGGCACGGCCTCCTCGATGAAGTCCGCGTCGGCGACGGCGGCCTCGATCGACTCGGCGGCGCTCAGGTGTGCGCGGACCCGTTCGACTGCGTCCTCGGGGAACAGCCCGTCGGCGACGAACTGGGCGGTCTCGCCGAGCAGCCGCTCCAGGTTCTGCTGGGCGATCTCGGCCGAGACGTCGGCGATCCGGACGGTGTGGCCGGCGAGGGCGAGGACCTGGGCGATCCCACCGCCCATGTAGCCGGACCCGACGACGGCGATGTCGAGGGTGCTCATCGCGTTGCTCCTTCGGTGCTGGTTGCCGCCGCCGCGTCGAGCTTCGTGGTCGCGAGGACGGATCGGATGTACTGCTGGTTGGTGGCGCAGACGCCGAGGCTGTCCCCGCCGTACTGCTCGGTCATGACGATCCCGCGGAACCCGTCGGCGACGGCGTCGCGCAGGACCTGGCGGTAGTTGATGAGGCCCGTCTCCATGGTGCTCGGCGCACTCGTCGCCCAGCTGCCGTCGCCGGCCTCGTCACGCGTGTAGTTCTTCACGTGCAGGTAGTTGGTGTGCGGCATCGTCTTCGCGAAGAGCTCCCGCCAGTCCTCGACGGGTCGGTGCAGACGGATGAGGTTCGCGACGTCCGCGTTCAGCCCGACGTTGTCGAGCCCGATCTCCTCGACCAGGCGGACCGCGCTGTCGGCGGTGCCGAGGTACGTGTCCTCGTACAGTTCGAGCGCCATCGGCAGCCCCACCGAGGCAGCGTGCTCGCCGAGCTCCCGCAGGCGCTTGACCGCCGCGGCCCAGACCTCGGGGTCGTCCGGGTCCTTCGGTCCCGGCGCCGTCCAGAACCACAGCGCGCGCTTCTGGGCGTCGGTGAACGGCTGGTGCAGCCCCGTCGAGAAGACCTGCATGCCCCACTCGGCCGCCGCGTCGATGGTGCGGTGGGCGTAGGCCAGGTTCTCGTCCTCGTGCCCGGGCTGGATGACGCTCTTGCGCTGCAGGTGCACGGACGGGATCCCGATGCCGTGCGACTTCGCGACGGCGAACAGCTCGTCGCGGCGGGAGGCTTCGAGGTCTGCGGGCCGGATGTGGCTGTCGGCGAGTTCGGCGAGCGAGAAGCCGACGGCCTCGATCTGCGCGAACACCTCGTCCCACACCTCGGCGGGGGCATCGTGGAAGGCCGTCCCGTCGCGGGTGACCTGCGCGAACCCGTGCAGGCACGCGGCGATCGGCCAGGTCTTCGACGTCCAGGTGGTGGGGTCCCAATCCTGGTCGACCCAGTCCTGTGGAGTGGTCACGGAATGCTCCCTTGCATGTCGTGGTGGTTCAGCGATGAACCTCTTTCCTATAGGAAAGATACTCCCACGTCGCCGGAACGCAACCCCTCGCCTCAGCTCGTGTGCGAAGCGTCCGCGCGCGAACGCAACCGGACGGCGTCGATGTGGAGCCGCATCGCGGCGACGGCCGACGTCGGGTCCGCAGCCAGCGCCTCCAGGATGGCCCGGTGCTCCCGAACCGCACGATCCGTGTCGTCCCCGCCGCCCTCGACGATCTGCCGCATGCGGTGCACGCGCGTCGTGATGATCTCGGACATCTCCTCGAGGAACGGGTTCCGCGTCGCGTCGAAGATCAGCTGGTGGAACTGCCAGTCGCTCCGGAAGAAACGGGCCATCAGCGCTTCCGGGGCGTGCGCAGCACCGACGGACGCGACCTCGGCGGCCACCGCAGCCTGCTCGTCGAGCGCTGCCGCCAGTCGCTCGCGCAGGCCGTCGACGTCGCCGCGGGCCGCGAGCTCGACGGCGCCGCTCTCCACGATGAGCCGGGCGTCGAACAGGGCCTCGAGCTGGTCGCCGGCCAGGGGCGGGGAGACGCGGTAGCCCTTGTTCGCCTGTCGGGTGACGAGGCCGGTGCGTTCGAGTTGCACCAGGGCTTCGCGCACCGGGGTCGGCGAGACCCCGAGGGAGCGTGCCAGTCCGTCGATCGACAGTCGCATGCCCGGTTCGACGTCGTGGCCCATCAGGACCTCGAGCACCCGGTCGTAGACGCGGTCACGCAGACCGAGCTGCGTGATGCGCTCCGTCCCGAAGCCGGGCATGGTCGTGGACATGGATCGATCCTAGAGAATCCACGAACTCGCTCCGATCAGTAGATCGCGTCGATCCCCAGGAGGTCACCGAGGCCGAGGCCGCGCTGACTCGTCTCGCACGTCGACACCGACGGCTTCATCACCAGGCCGCTGTTCGCGGCCGTGTGCCCCAGCCCGTAGGCGTGACCCCACTCGTGCGTGGCGACGCCTCGCAGGTCGAACCGTGCCCCGGAGCAGGTCGCGGCGGCGGACCAGTTGACCGACGTCGAGTACCGCTGGTCCGTCTCGACGGCCGTGCCGGAGCGCGACCACACGCAGGTCACGCCGAGGGTGCCCTTCGGCAGCGACCCCCACCCGACCACGCTCGACGCGTTCGCGGCTCCGCAGCCACCGGTCGCGGTGACGCCCATCGCCTGCTTGAGCACCCCGAGGTGCTTCTGGTCGGCGGTCGACGTGATCGTCCGTCCGCACGACGAGACCGGCCCGGTCCAGGCGTCGGCTCCGGCCCCGATCGCCGACGGACCGGTGACCTTCTGGTTGTTCGGGTTGTAGCTCCAGTTCACCGGGCCCGCCCAGCGGAACCCGAGCCGGGTGTACGAGGTGTCGGTGCAGCTCGTGGCCGCCTTCGTGGCCGACGTGGTGGCCGCTCCGCGCGACACGACAGCGGCGGCCACCCTGTCGCGCAGCGCCTGGCGTTCCTGCCGGACGGCGGCCGCCGACCCGGACCACGCGTCATCGACGCGCACCGCGACACCCGCACGGCCGGTGTTCGTGATCGACACGTCCCCGCCGTCGTCCACACCCGACGCGGCCACCGGCAACGCGGTGACCGTCGTGCCCGGTTCCGGCACGACGAACTGCCGGCCGTCGGGCAGCACGATCGTCGGCGTGGCCACGGCGCACCCGCTCGCGAGCTGCTCGAGGGTGACACGGTCCCCCTGGCACGCCGGCGCTGCGACCGCCGGCGAATCCGGGCCGGTCGAGACGACGACCGCGGCCAGCGCGATACCGAGGGTGACCGCACCTGCGGTCCACGACGACGTCCTCACGATGATGGTTCTCCTGTCATGACGCGCCGAGGTCCCCCGGCGACCAGGACAGTGTGCGGATCGTCACTCGGGGCAGTCAACCCCCCGAACTGCCACTCCCGGCCGGTCGATCGCTCCCGTCCGGCACCCGCACGAACCGCGGCGCCCCACGGTCCCGCAGTCGGAACCCCAGGTGCTGGTACAGCCCGATCGCCCCGGTGTTCCCGGCGGCCGCGTGCATCAGAGGAGTCTCGCCGCGCTCCCGGATCCCGTGCGCGACGGCGAGCACCAACCGACGCCCGAACCCCTGCCCCCGGTACGCCTCGTCCGTGCACAC
This sequence comes from Curtobacterium sp. MCPF17_018, assembly GCF_003234135.1. Taxonomy (NCBI): domain Bacteria; kingdom Bacillati; phylum Actinomycetota; class Actinomycetes; order Micrococcales; family Microbacteriaceae; genus Curtobacterium; species Curtobacterium sp. MCPF17_018. Next base: position 166,346 of record NZ_QKSJ01000006.1, read on the forward strand.
CGCGCTGATCTCGGTCCACCCCGGCGGGTGCAACCGCTCCCCCGCCATCGCGACGAGCCGACCGTCCCGCCGGATGCCCAGGTACGTGCCGAGCTCGATCGTGCGCGGCAGGAACGGCCCCGGCTTCGTCCGCTCCACCAGGGCGGTCATCTCCGGCACGTCGTCGGGCGTGAGCACGACGGCTTCGCGATCCGGCGCACCCTCGATCGCCTCACCGGTGAGCTGCACGCCGCCGGCGCCCTCGACGAGCTCCCACCCCTCGGGCAGGACGGCAGCCGCGCCCACGCCGAGCATCCCGCCCGACCCGAGCAGCGCCCGGACGTCCTCCCAGTCCTGCGCAGTGGGCTGCGCGGGGATCCCCGTCCACACCGACACGTCGGTCTGGTACCGGACGACGTCGCCGCGCCGCTCGGCGAACCGGGCGTGGTGGCTGTTCAGCGCGGCCATCGCGGGCGCGTCGAGCACCCGTGTCGGGGTGCCGTCGTCGGCGATCGTCAGGTCGAGGGTCCGGAGCGCCTCGCCGCGCGGGTCACCGCCACGGAACCCGAGGTCCTCGATCCGCCGACGATCGCCGTCCGCCCACCCGGCGGTGTCCGCGACGACACCGGAGGCGTAGTGGTTCGTGGCACGGTGGATGACCAGCTCGACGTCCGCTGCCGAGGTCACGAGGACCTCTCCGGGTCGGGTCAGCGCGGTCGAGGTCGGCGCAGTCGTCGTCATCCCACCATTCTCCGCCCGCGGCGAGCGCCGCCGGCGCATCGTTGCACCCGGTGACGGCGCACCGCGGCTCGCACGGTGCGAGGGGTCCCACGGCCCGTGCGAGGTTCCGTACTCGGTGCGAGGGCACGTGCACCGCACGGAGTACGGAACCTCGCACCAGACCGAGCGTCAGCGCCCGCGCCAGCCTCTGGCCGTACTTCGTGGCGGCAGCGGCCGCGATCCAGGGTTCGGTGTCCCGGTAGAAGGTCGCGAAGTCGCTCATCCCGCACACCGCGACCGTCGAACCGGATCTCGCCCGAGAGTCCACACATCAGCGCTCTCCCTCGGTGTCCGCCGGCGCGGGGTCGGTGTCCGCCGGCGCGGGTCCGGTGTCCGCCGGGGCGTTCCCCACGATCCACGTGTCCTTCACGCCACCGCCCTGCGACGAGTTGACGACCATGCTGCCCTCGGGCGCGACGCGCGTCAGGGCGACGTCGGCCAGGTGCACGTCGTCCGGTCCGGTCCCCGTCGCGTAGACGAAGGCCCGCAGGTCCACGTGCCGCGGGTCGAGACCGGCGGGTCCGATCGTCGGGTGCGAGGACAGCTGCACCACCTCCTGCCCCACCCACCCGGCGGGGTCCGCGGCGATCTCGCGTCGTCGCTCGGCCACCTCGGGGGCGCTCGCGCTCGGTCCGATCAGGACCCCGCGCCCGCCCTCGCCGTCGACCGGCTTCGTGACGAGTTCCCCGACGCGGTCCAGGACCGACAGCCGTTCGACCTCGATGCTCGTGCGGTACGTCGGCACCGATGCCAGCAGGGGTTTCTCGTCCAGGTAGTACCAGATCAGGTCCGGCACGGTGACGTACATCGCCTTGTCGTCGACCAGCGCGTTGCCCGGCGCGTTCGCCAGGTAGACGCGTCCTGCCTCCGCCGCGTCGAGGATCCGGGCACCGAGGTCGGGAGCCTGCTCCGAGGTCAGTGCGGTGACGTCGCGGTCGATCCGCAGGTACAGCCCGTCGAGCACGTCGCCCGTCGTCGCGTCGACCACGCGTCCGTCACGAACGTCCAGGTCGGATCCGGACAGGAGGCGCAACCCGGCCCCGCGGGCCAGGCTGCGGTGTTCGAACCACGCGCCGGCGGCGGGGCCGTCGCTGACGAGTGCGATCACCGGGTCGGTCGCGCCCGTCACCGCGGTGGTGTTCGCGCAGAGGGTCCGGCGGAGCCGGTCGGTCACGCCGTGCGGGTCGCGCAGGTGCACCGGCCGCGGGGCATCCGGCACGACGTCGTCCATCAGCTCGCGCAGGGCGATGCCGTACGCGACGCCCGAGGGCGAGCGGACGTTGTCCTCGAGCACCCGCCAGCCGCCGAACTCGTTGCGCACCAGGTCGAACCCGAGCACCGGCGCACGGACCGCGGACGTCGGGAGCCGGGTGGCGTCCGGGTCCCAGCCCTTGGCACCGACGAAGTGGTCCGCGTCCAGCACGCCGTCGGCCACGATCCGCCGGTCGCCGTACGCGTCACGCAGGAACAGCTCGATCGCACGGGCCCGCTGCCCCAGGCCACGCTCGAGCTGCGACCACTCGTACGCGCTGATCGTCCGGGGAACCAGGTCGCAGCCGAACTCCTGCGCACCGCCGTCGACAACGAAGCCGACGTGGTGCTCGCGGGTCCAGACGTCGCGCGCAGTGCACCGCTCGATCGCGGTCTGGGCGTCCCAGCCGCTGAAGAAGGCCGCCAGGTCACGGAACGCCGGACGGGGGCGTGCCCCGGGGCCGACCGCCTCGTCGCCGGCGCGGACGCGGTACCCGGGGATCGGGACCACCGGGTCCTCGTCGCGTCCGGACGGGAGCCCCGCGGTGTCCTCCACCACCAGGGCGACGACGTCGTCCATCTCCCCCCGCTCGGCGTACGCGGTGCGCTGCCGGTCGGTGGAGTTGCCGCGGGCCAGGGTCGCCTCGAGCAGCTCCGTCACCGTCCCCCAGTCGCCGAGCTCCTCGAGCTCCGGCCGCAGGCGGGACACGAGCTGGCGCACCGCGACCTCGGCGGGCAGGCGTTCGGGGTGCTGTCCGAGGCCGACGAGTTCGCCGCTCAACCCGGAGCGGGCGGCCTGCCACATCGCCGCACGGTGCAGGGGTTCGCTGCGCGGGTGCCACTCGGCGCCGGACACGACCGACTTCTCGGCCTTGCGCACGGCGGCGCGGAAGAGTCCGGCGATGAGCACGGCGTCGTCCACCACCGGGGTCGCGTCGCAGACCCGGAGTTCGAGCGTCGGCGCGTGCGACGACGGCCGCACGTCGAAGTAGGCCATCTTCTTGTCGGCGATCACGCCCGAGGCGATCAGGTCGTCGAGCACCCGGTCGTACTCGGCGGCGTCCGCGACCGGTCCGAAGCTGCCGGCCGACGGCCACCGCTGCCAGATGATGCTCCGGAACGAGGCGTACCCGGTGTCCTGCCCGTTCCAGAACGGACTCGACGCACTCAGGGCCAGCAGCGCCGGGAGCACCGGGGCCACCCGCTGGGCGATCAGCACCGCCAGGTCGCGGTCGCTCACCCCGACGTGCACCTGCAGCCCGCAGATGAGCTGTTCGTCGACGAGCATCCGGTACTGCTCCTGCATCCGGCCGTACCGACCGCCGGCGCTCAGCTCGAAGTCGGCGTACTCCGACCTCGGCGCGGTGCCGACGGCGGCGATGGTGACCCCGGCCGGGGCGATCGCGGCGCTGAGCTCAGTGCGCAGGTCGACGATCACCCGCCGCAGGTCGTCGAGGGTCCGCACCACCGGGGTGTTCGTCTCGATCGTCGTGCGCTGCAGTTCCGCGCCGAAGCGATCCGTGGGCAGTTTGGGCAGAAGGCGCGGGGCCTTCGCGGAAAGTCGGCCGGACTCGAGGTCGATGAGGTGCAGCTCTTCCTCGGCGCCGAGCGTCAGCTCTGCACTCATGGCTGGAACCTACGCGTCTGCCCTGTGGCGCGTCCGCCGCCGGCCGTGGCCGACTCACGCTCGTAACATATGTCATATATTGGTGTGATGACTCCCCTCCTTGAGACATCAGCGCTGACGCGGCGGTTCCGCAGCGCAGCAGGCCATGACGCGACCGTCCTCGAAGACGTCTCCGTGAACGTCGGCCGCGGCGAGTTCGTCACCGTCGTCGGTCCGAGCGGCTCCGGCAAGTCGACGCTCCTGCAGTGTCTGTCCGGGCTGGACTCGCCGACCAGTGGCACCGTCCGGATCGACGGCACCGACCTCGCGACCCTCCGGGGCGACTCGCTGGCTGCCTTCCGACGCGACCACCTGGGGTTCGTGTTCCAGTCGTACAACCTCATCCCCGCCCTGACCGCTTTCGAGAACGTGGCGCTGCCGCTCCGGCTCGTGACCGGGTCGGTCGATCGCGTGGTCGTCCGGAACGCCCTCGAAGCGGTCGGTCTCGGCGCGGTCACCCAGAACCGCCCCGGCCAGCTCTCCGGCGGTCAGCAGCAGCGCGTGGCGATCGCCCGCACCATCGTCACCCAGCCGGACGTCGTGTTCGCCGACGAACCGACCGGCGCCCTGGACACCGAGTCCGGAGCACGCGTGCTCGAACTCCTGCGTGCGGCGGCCACGGGGTCGCGTTCGGTCGTGATGGTCACGCACGACCTCGAGGCCGCGGCACTCGGCGACCGCGTGCTCGTCCTGCGCGACGGGCGCCTGCACCGGGAGCTCGTCACTCCCTCGGTGCCGGAGATCCTCGAGGCGGTGTCCCGGTGATCACACGTCTCGTCCTCGCCGAGGTCGTCCGGGCTTGGCGGCTCTGGACCTCGACGTTCGTCGTCATGGTCTTGACCGCCGTCGTCGCGCTCGTCTGCGCGGGTGACGTCTCGACCGCCGCTGCGATCACCGACACCGTCGACGCAGCCGGCCTGCGCAACCACGCGATGGTCTTCGGAGCGATGAACGCCATCGTGGTCATCGGCGCACTCAACGTGCTCGTGACGTTCGCGATCCGCGTCCAGCGCCGGACGTACGCGCTGTGGCAGTTCGGCGGTCTCGGGCCTGCGCTGATCCGCCGGGTCGTGCTCGCACAGGCGGTCACGTTGTCCCTCGTCGCGTTCGGAACCGCCCTGACGCTGATGCCTCTCACACTCCGGAGCCTGATGGCCTTCCTCTCGGCGCCCCTCCGGAACCCCGGCGCGCCAGCCCTCGATCCGCGCCTCGGCGTGCTCGAGGCAGTCACCGCCTTCGTGGTGTTCGAGCTCGTGGTGCTCCTCAGCGCACTCGGGGCTGCACGTTCGGCGTCGACGACCCCCGCCCTGGACGCCGTCCGTGAGTCCGAATCCGAGCCCGCCCGTCCCAGCCGCGGCCGGAAGATCACCGCCTGGGTGCTCGGAGGCGTCACCGTCACGATGTACGTGCTGACGCTGCTCGGCGCACGGGGCGTCACGATGCTCTTCCTCGTGCCCGCGATGGGGTTCGTGATCACGGTCGCACCCTGGTCCTGCCGATCGCTGGTGTCGGCGTGGGCCTCAGCGCTCCCCGGGGCTCCGGCGGCGTGGTTCCTCGCGCGCGAGTCGCTGAGGTACCACGTCGCGCGGAGCCACTCGGCGATCGCACTGCTCGCGGTGGCGATGCTGCTGGGCTCACTCACCGGCCTGGCGGGCGTCTGGGACTCGCCCGCGTACTACCTGGGCGGCCTCGCCATCTTCGGCGGCCCGGTCCTGATCGTCCTCTTCACCGGTGCTGCCACCGTGGTGATGACGACGATGGGCCGACGACGGGACGTTGCCCTGCTCGTCGCCGCTGGCGGGACCTTCCGGACGGGGCTCGTCGCTGCGGTACTGGAAGCCGTCGCGGTGGTCGTCACCGCGGCGCTCATCGCAGTACCACTCGCGATCGCGACCATCCCAGCGGCCCTGACGAGTTGGACGGACCCGCTTCGTCCCGTGCCGTTCGTGGTCGCCGTCGGACTCGTCATCATGGTGGTGGCGACGACCGCACCGGTCCTGCAGGCTCGGCGCCGACCGTTGGGCCCACAACTCGTCGACACCGGAGTTTGAGCCCGCATCCGCCGGTCGAACACCAACGGGGCCGAGCACCGTGCGCACCTCGACAATCCCTGCCAGCGCGCGGTGCCCTACCCCCGCGTCCGCGCCAACCGCCGGTTCAGCGCCCCGTTCAGCAGCGCGACGAGCAACCCCACCGCGAACACGAGCGTCCCGAAGCACAGCACCTGCGGCGGCATCCCGGCCTTCGCAGCCCCGTAGACGAACAGCGGGAAGGTGACCGCGGGCCCGGCGACGAACGAGGTGATCACGTAGTCGTCGATCGACATCGCGAGCGCGAGCAGCCCCGCGGCGAGCATGCCCGGCGCCAACAGCGGCAGGGTGACGAGCCGGAACGCCTGGAACGGCGTCGCCCCGAGGTCACCCGCGGCCTCCTCGAGTGCGCGCGAGGTGCCCGCGATCCGGGCCCGCAGCACGACGACGACGTAGGCGACGTCGAACGCCACGTGCGTGATGAGCACGGTCAGGAACCCGGTGCCGAGCCCCACCGACAGGAAGAAGGAGAGCGACGCGGAACCGACGACGATCGAGGGGGCCGCGATGTCGGCGAACACGACAGTGTTCACGGCACCGCGACCCGGGAACCGGTACCGCTCCAGCGCCAGCGCGAGGGGCAGCCCGATCGCGACGGAGATGATCGCGGCGAGGAACGCGACGAGCACCGAGGTGACGAACGCCGCCCCGAGCCCGGACACGTTCACCAGGTTCGCGTACCAGTAGGTCGTGAAACCGTTCCAGGCGAACGACAGTCGGTTGGTGGGGGCGTCGTTGAACGAGTACACGATCATGTAGACGATCGGCACCAGGGTGATCGCGATCGTCACCCAGTACACGATGGCGAGCCATGGCCCACGACGGTTCACCCCGTGACGACGCGGACGGCCGGCGACGGAACCGGTCACGGGCGAGGCCGGAGCGGCGGCGGAACGGGACGGTGCGACGGCGGTCATACGAGGTCCTCGAGGTCGTCGGTGCCGGAGACGCGGGCGTAGATGAACAGGATGATGCCGAGCACGACCATGAGCACGGTCGACAGGGCTGCGGCGACGTTGTACTGCTGGTTGCCGGAGTAGGCGTCCTGGATCGCCTGACCGATCGTGTACGTGTTCGTGCCGCCGAGCAGGGCGGAGTTCACCGGGTCACCGACGCTGTCGATGAAGACGAGCAGCACCCCGGCGAAGATGCCCGAGCGGGACAGCGGCAGCGTGGTGTGCCAGAACGCCCGGAACTTGCCGGCGTACAGGTCGTTCGCGGCCTCGCCGAGCCGGGGGTCGATGCGCTCGAGCGCGGCGTAGATCGGCAGCACCATGAAGGCCAGGTCGTTGTAGGCGTCGCCGAAGATCACCGCGCCCCCGGTGCCGAGGATGTGGAAGTCCTTGCCGGCGAGCCCGATCCCCTGCAAGAAGGTGACGACCGGCCCCTGCGACGCGAGCACGAACGCCCACATGTCGGTGCGGATGATGAACGACACCAGGAAGCTGATGAAGACGAGCATGAGCAGCGGGTTCTTCCACCGCGGCGACACCCGGAACGCGATGAAGTACGCCACCGGGTACCCGACGACGATGCAGGCGATCGTGGCGGCGGCGCCGTACCAGAGCGACCGGAGCAGGAACGTCAGGTAGGGCACCTGCGGATCGATGAACAGTGAACCGTAGATCCCGAAGTTCCAGGTGAACGTGTAGCCGTCGTCCGGGTTGCCGGTCATGAGCGAGACGATCAGCCCGGACACCAGCGGGATGACGAAGAACACGCAGAGGTACGCGGTGCCGACGAGCGCCAGGAAGAACGGCGTGCTCCGACGGCGTCCCCGCCGCACCGGCGCGGGGCCGGCGGAACCACCGGGACCACCGGGAGCGAGCCCCGGCGCCACCCCGACCGCGCTCATGACTGCACCACCGCGTTGAAGATGCCGTTCCACTCCGAGTACTCGTCGTAGTTCTCGAACACCCGGAACTCGTGCGACTGCTCCAGCACGTCCTCAGAGGGGAACACGAGCGGGCTGTCCGCCACGGTGGCGTCGTCGAGTTCGTCCCGCACGTAGTCCTCGGCCGCGGGCACCGGGCAGACGTAGTTGACCCAGTCCTCGACGATCCCGGCGACCTTCGGCGTGTAGTAGAAGTTCATCCACTCGAGCGCCGACACCGGGTTCGCGGCCTGCCGTGGGATGAGCATGTTGTCGTGCCAGGTCATCTGCCCCTCTTCCGGCGTGACGAACTCCAGGTCGGGGAACCCGGACTGCTGCGCCTGGAACACGTCGCCCGACCACGCCTGGGTGATCCAGGTGTCGCCGTTCTCCAAGCGGTTGATGTAGCTCTGGTCGTAGAAGCCGGTGACGCTCGGCCGCAGTTCGCGCAGCCAGGCCTGGGCCTTCCGCCAGTCGGCGGGCGTCGAGGTCTCCGGGTCGATGCCGAGCGCGAGCAGTCCGAGTGACCCGAGTTCGGTGTTGTCGCTCATCAGCCCGATGCGGCCCCTGAACGCCGGGTCCTGCAGGTCCTTGAGCGAGGTGATCTTCCGCCCGGTGTACTTCGGGTTGTAGGCGAGTCCGGTGAACCCGGTCTGCCAGACGACGGAGTGCTTGTTGCCCGGGTCGTAGATGGGGTCCTTGACGGAGTCCGAGGCGTTCGCGGCGAAGTTCGGCAGCCGCGAGTGGTCGAGCTCGCACACGAACCCGTTCTTGATCATCTGGGTCAGCTCGAACCCGTTCGTCATGACGACGAGGTCGTAGCCGGTCGCGCCGTGTGCCCGCAGGATCGGGGAGACGGTCGCGTAGAAGGTCGCGTTGTCCTGGATCACCGCCTGGTAGTCGACCGCGATGCCGGTCTCCTGCTCGAACAGCGCCAGCGACTCGGACTTGCCGTGGTCGGAGTCGATGTACAGCGGCCAGTTCGCGAAGTTCAGGGTACCGGTCGCCTTCGCGTCCTTCCAGAACGCCGCCCAGTCGACGGTGTCCTCGGCGCCGGCGGCGGCGGAGCCCTTGATGCTGCAGCCGGTGAGCAGGGCGGCCAGCGCGGCGGCCCCGCCGCCGGCCAGCAGGCCGCGTCGGCTCACGCGGGCCGACGTCAGCCCGCGCAGCAGGTCCGGACCGGGTACCGCGCCGGTCACGCGAGCGATCCTGCCGTGGCGGGGACGGCCTGGAGGCCCGTGTCGTCCTGGGTGGTGACGGTCGCGTCGGACGTGGGGTGCGCCTCCAGGCCGAAACCGTGGTCGACGCCCCACGTGAGCCAGACCTCGGTGCCGGTCGCGATCCGCGGCCCGCCCTTCGAGTTCTGCGCGAACACCGAGACGCGCCCGGCGCCCGGCACGTCGACCAGGTACTGGGTGCTGACGCCGGAGAACGAGACGTCCACGACCCGACCGGGGCCGAGGATGTTCCGTCCGGCCTCGGGGGTCGGTTCGGCGGTGCGGATCTTGAGCTTCTCGGGCCGGACGCCCACGACGACGCGACCGGTCGTGGCGACGGCCCGGTCGGCCGGCACGGCGATGGACCCGGCCGCGGTGGCGACGACGAGCAGGCCGGCGTCGGTGCCGCGGACCTCGCCCTCGAGCAGGTTCGACTGGCCCAGGAAGTTCGCGACGAACGCCGTGCGCGGCAGCTCGTACAGGTCCTGCGGGCTGCCCATCTGCTCGATCCGACCGCCGTTCATGACGGCGACCGTGTCGGCCATCGTCATCGCCTCTTCCTGGTCGTGGGTGACGTGCAGGAACGTGAGTCCGACCTCGGCCTGGATCGTCTTCAGCTCGAGCTGCATCTGGTGGCGGAGCTTCAGGTCGAGGGCGCCGAGGGGCTCGTCGAGCAGCAGCAGGGCCGGCCGGTTCACGATCGCGCGGGCCAGGGCGACGCGCTGCTGCATGCCGCCGGAGAGCTGGGCGGGCCGCTTCGACGCCGACCCCTCGAGTTCGACGAGCCGCAGCGCCTCCTTCGCCTTCGCCATCGGGTCCGGGATCCGGCGCCGCTTCAGCCCGAACGCCACGTTGTCGAGCACGCTCATGTGCGGGAACAGCGCGTAGTTCTGGAACACCGTGTTGACGGGCCGCTGGTACGGCTTCGTGTCGGTGACGTCCTGGCCGCCGATGGTGATGGTGCCGCTCGTGGGTTCCTCGAGCCCGGCGACGAGCCGCAGGGTCGTCGTCTTGCCGCAGCCCGACGGGCCGAGCAACGCGAAGAACGAGCCGGCGGGCACCGTCAGGTCGAGACTGTCCACGGCGGTGTGGCCGGGGAAGGACTTCGTGATCTGGTCGAGCCGGAGATCGGCTCCCGATTCGGCGAACGTTCCGGTCATTGCCATGGTGCCTCCAGGGGGTGGTCGGCCTCAGCCGATGTAGGACATGACGTGCTTGATGCGGGTGTAGTCGTCGAAGCCGTACTGGGACAGGTCCTTGCCGTACCCGCTGTGCTTGAACCCACCGTGCGGCATCTCGGCGACGATCGGGATGTGCGTGTTGATCCACACGCAACCGGAGTCCAGGTCACGGGCGAAGCGCATCGCACGCGCGTGGTCGGTCGTCCACACCGAGCTGGCCAGGCCGTACTCGACGCCGTTCGCCCACGTCAGCGCCTGCTGTTCCGTCGAGAACCGCTGCACGGTCTGCACCGGGCCGAAGATCTCCTGCTGCACGGCCCGGTCGTCCTGGCGCAGGCCGGCGACGATCGTGGCCTCGTGGAAGTACCCGCGGTCGCCCTGTCGTGCGCCGCCGAGCTCGATCGTCGCGTGGTCCGGCAGCGTGTCCAGGAACGACCGCACGTGCGCGAGCTGGTTCGCGTTGTTGACGGGCCCGAAATAACCGTCTGATCCGGTTCTTGCGTTGCGCCGTGCTTCTTCGGCGAGCGCCGCGACGAACTCGTCGTGGATGCCCTGTTGCACGAGCAGCCGGGTGGCGGCGGTGCAGTCCTGTCCGGCGTTGAAGAACCCGGCGGCGACGATCCCGGCCACCGCCGAGGGGATGTCGGCGTCGTCGAACACGATCACGGGTGCCTTGCCGCCGAGCTCCAGGTGGGTGCGCTTGAGGTCACCGGCGGCGGCGCGGGCGACCTCGATGCCGGCGCGGACGGACCCGGTGATGGACACGAGCTGCGGGGTGGGGTGGTCGACCATCGCGGCGCCGGTGGTGCGGTCCCCCACCACGACGTTCAGGACCCCCGGCGGCAGGAACTCGGCGGCGACCTCGGCGAGCAGCAGGGTCGACAGGGGTGTCGTGTCGCTCGGCTTGAGCACGGTGGTGTTGCCCGCGGCGAGCGCCGGCGCGAACTTCCACACCGCCATGTTGAGCGGGTAGTTCCACGGGGTGACCTGGGCGACGACGCCGATGGGCTCGCGCCGGACGAACGAGGTGTGGTCGGCCAGGTACTCGCCCGCGCTCCGACCCTCGAGGTTCCTGGCGGCCCCGGCGAAGAAGCGGATCTGGTCGACGGACAGCAGGATCTCGTCCTCGACCAGGGTGGCGCGGGGCTTCCCGGTGTCGAGCGACTCGAGGTCGGCGAACTCCGACGCCCGCTGCTCCATCGCGTCGGCGATCCGGAACAGGGCGAGCTGCCGTTCCCCCGGGGTGGTGCGGCGCCACGTCTCGAACGCGGTCGCGGCCGCACCGAAGGCGGCGTCGACGTCGGCGGGGGTGGACACCGGGGACGTGCCGTAGACGTGCTCGTCGGTCGGGTCGACCAGGTCGAACGTGGTGTCGGCGGTCGACTCGACGGAGGCGCCCCCGACGAAGTTCCGCAGGACCCGGGTGTCGGTGTCCGCCGTCGCCGTGCTCTGTGCGTCCAGCATGGCGGTGATACTGACACGGATTCCGGCGGCGCGGAAGAAGGATCCGGAGGTTGTGGAGAACCGTAACAACGGAAATCGTCGCGAAACACGGTGTTCACAACGGAATCCCTTGCGCGCCCCGAACCTCGCTGCCATGCTGTCCGGCATGGCGGCAGCACCACGACGTCCGGGACCCATCGACGACACCTCGAAGCGGATCATCGAACAACTCCAGGCGGACGGGCGCCGCCCGTACGGCGAGATCGGCAAGGCCGTCGGTCTCAGTGAAGCGGCGGTCCGGCAGCGCGTGCAGAAGCTGACCGAGACCGGCGTCATGCAGATCGTCGCGGTCACCGACCCGATGCAGCTCGGCTTCCACCGGCAGGCGATGATCGGCATCCGGGTCAGCGGCGACACCCGAACCGTCGCCGATGCCCTGGAACAGCTGCCGGCGGTCGACTACCTCGTGATGACCGCCGGCAGCTTCGACCTGATGGTCGAGGTCGTGTGCGAGGACGACGACGACCTGATCGAACTGCTCAACGGCACCATCCGGGCCATCCCGGGCGTCGCCGGCACCGAGACCTTCGTCTACCTGCAACTCCGCAAACAGCTCTACGACTGGGGAACGCGATGACCATCGAACAGCCCACCCGCCTCGGCTCCTACGACCCGTTCGCACCGGTCGACGACGCCGACCTGCAGCGGAAGTCCCGGGACCACCTGTGGATGCACTTCGCCCGGCACGGCGCGAACCAGGCCGGCGCCGACGTGCCGATCATGGTGCGCGGCGAGGGCCACCACGTCTACGACAGCCACGGCAAGGAGTACATCGACGGGCTGTCCGGCCTGTTCGTCGTCGCCGCCGGGCACGGGCGGAAGCGCCTGGCCGAGATGGCCGCGAAGCAGGCGGAGACGCTGAGCTTCTTCCCGATCTGGTCGTACGCGCACCCCGCGGCGATCGAGCTCGCCGACCGGCTGGCCGAGCACGCCCCCGGTGACCTCAACAAGGTCTTCTACTCCACGGGTGGCGGTGAGGCGGTGGAGACCGCCTTCAAGCTCGCGAAGTACTACTGGAAGCTCCAGGGCAAGCCCATGAAGCACAAGGTGATCTCCCGCGCGGTCGCGTACCACGGCACCCCGCAGGGCGCCCTGGCGATCACCGGCATCCCGGCGATGAAGGAGATGTTCGAGCCCCTCACCCCCGGTGGCTTCCGGGTGCCGAACACGAACTCGTACCGCGCCGAAGAGATGGGCTTCCCCGGGGGTACCGAGGAGCAGTTCGGCTCCTGGGCGGCGGAACGGATCCGCGAGATGATCGAGTTCGAGGGCCCCGACACCGTCGCCGCGGTGTTCCTCGAGCCGGTGCAGAACTCCGGCGGCTGCTTCACCCCGCCGCCCGGGTACTTCCAGCGGGTGCGCGAGATCTGCGACGAGTACGACGTGCTGCTCGTCTCCGACGAGGTCATCTGCGCCTTCGGCCGGATCGGCACGATGTTCGCCTGCGACACCTACGGCTTCGTGCCGGACATGATCACGTGCGCCAAGGCGATGACCTCCGGGTACTCCCCGATCGGCGCGACGATCATCAGCGACCGGCTGTTCGAGCCGTTCTCCAAGGGGGACACGACCTTCTACCACGGCTACACGTTCGGCGGGCACCCGGTGTCGGCCGCCGTCGCGATGGAGAACCTCGACATCTTCGAGGAAGAGGGGCTGCTCGCCAACGTGCAGCAGAACGCCCCGCTCTTCCGCGCCGAGCTCGACACCCTGCTCGACCTGCCGATCGTCGGCGACATCCGGGGTGACGGCTACTTCTACGGCATCGAGCTCGTCAAGGACAAGGCCACCAAGACGACCTTCGACGACGACGAGTCCGAGCGGCTGCTGCGCGGGTTCCTGTCGAAGGCGCTGTTCGACGCGGGGCTGTACTGCCGGGCCGACGACCGCGGTGACCCCGTCGTGCAGCTCGCACCGCCGCTGACGATCGGGCAGCCGGAGTTCCGCGAGATGACGTCGATCCTGCGGAGCGTCCTGTCCGAGGCCTGGACGAAGATCTGACCGTGGGCGGCTACCGGGGCGTCTCGTTCTGGCTCGACCAGCTCGCGTCCACCGGACGCGACGACCTGACGCCCCGGCCGCCGCTCGACGGCGACACCACGGCCGACGTCGTGATCGTGGGCGGTGGACTGACGGGTCTCTGGACCGCGTGGTACCTGCACCGGGCCGACCCGCGCCTCCAGATCGTCGTCCTCGAACGCGAGATCGCCGGCTTCGGCGCGTCCGGTCGGAACGGCGGCTGGTGCTCGGCGCTGTTCCCGCGGTCCGCCTCCACGATCGCCGAGGAGCACGGGCGCGACGCCGCGCTCGCGCTGCGGGCCGCCATGCGCGACACCGTCGACGAGGTCGGCCGCGCCGCGTCCGAAGCCGAGGTCGACTGCGACTACGTGAAGGGCGGGACCGTCCTGTACGCACGCTCCGCCGTGCAGGAACGCGCCGCCCACGACGAGGTCGCGTCCTCCGCGGCATGGGGCGACGACATGACGTGGCGACCGGCTCGAGCGGGCGACGCCGCCGGATCGGCGGGTGTCGCGTGGACCCCGGACTGCGCGCGCGTGCAGCCCGCCGCGTTGGTGCGTGGCCTCGCGGCCGCCCTGGAGGCCCGTGGCGTCCGGATCGCGGAGCACACGCCCGTCTCGTCCTGGGATCGCGGGCGTGTGATCACGTCGCGCGGGACCGTCACGGCGGGCGCCGTGGTGATCGCGGTCGAGGGGTACGGCGCCCAGCTGGAGCAGACGAAGCGGCGGATCCTGCCGCTGTACTCGCTGATGATCGCGACGGCCCCGCTGCCGGCGTCCGCGTGGGAGCGCATCGGGCTCGAGCACGGGCAGACGTTCTCCGACTACCGGCACCTGCTCGTGTACGGGCAGCGCACGGCCGACGACCGGCTGGCGTTCGGTGGCCGCGGAGCCCGCTACCACTGGGGTTCCGCGATCACGCCCGGGTACGACCGGGTGCCGCGCGTGTTCGAGCACCTGCGGAGGGCGCTGGTCGACCTGTTCCCCGTCGTCGCGGACGCCCCGGTCACCCACATGTGGGGCGGACCGCTCGGGGTCCCGCGCGACTGGTGCGCCTCGGTGACCTGGGACGGCCACGTCGGCAGCGCCGGCGGGTACGTCGGTGACGGCCTGTCGACGGCGAACCTGGCCGGACGGACCCTCGCCGACCTCGTGCGCGGGGAGTCGACGGCACTGACCGCACTGCCGTGGGTGAACCACCGATCGCCCGACTGGGAGCCCGAGCCGCTGCGGTTCCTCGGGGCGAACGCAGGACTCGTCGCGACCGACCTGGCCGACCGCGAAGAAGCGCTGACCGGGCGGCCGAGTCTGGCCGCCCGGCTCATGGCACCGCTGACCGGAGGACACTGATGGCTGCTGGTCTCGACGCCGACGTCGTGGTCGTCGGGGCGGGGGTCGCCGGGCTCGCCGCCGCCCGGGCGCTCGCACTCGGCGGGCAGCGGGTCGTCGTGCTCGAGGCCCGCGACCGGATCGGTGGACGCACCTGGACCGACTCGTCGCTCGGGGTTCCGGTCGACCTCGGCGCCTCGTGGATCCACGGGGTCGACGGCAACCCGCTCTGGGCCCTGGCGTCGGCGTTCGGCTTCGACACCGTGGAGTTCACGGTCGGCAGCTTCCAGTTCGACGGCCGGCCGATCGCCTGGCACGACCCGTCCGGCGCTGCACTCTCCGCCGAGGACACGTCGGCGTTCGTCGCGGACCTGCACACCGTCGACTCGGCCCTCGGCGCCGTCGTCGCACATGCTCCACCGCCCTCGACCTACGCGGCCGCCGTCGACACCGTGCTCCGGTCGCTGCGGTGGCAGGGCGACCGGGCCGCACGGGTCCGCGAGTACACGGCCCACCGCTCCGAGGACCTCTGCGGTGCCCCCGTGACCGTCCTCGACGCGCACGGCCTCGACGAGGAGCACGTCCCCGGTGACGAGGTGGTGTTCCCCGGCGGCTACGCCCAGTACGCCCGCGCGCTGGCCGAGGGTCTCGACGTGCGACTGTCGTCGGTCGTTCGGTCGGTGACCCAGGTCGGCGACTCGGTGACCGTGGGGCTCGCCGACGGCACCACCGTGGCCGCCCGGCAGGTCGTCGTCACGGTGCCGCTCGGGGTGCTGCGGGCCGGCGACGTGGTCTTCACCCCGCCCCTGTCCGCACCGGTGACCGGAGCGCTCGGCCGACTCGGGATGGGCGCCTACGACAAGGTGTTCCTGCGGTTCCCCTCACGGTTCTGGGGCGACTCGTGGGTGGTCCGGCAGCAGGGGTCCGCCGGGGTCGACTGGCACTCCTGGTACGACATGTCCCGGGTGACCGGTGCGCCGGTGCTCGCCGCCCTGGTCGGTGGTGCCGGAGCCCGTCGGCTCGAGACCCTGCCGGACGCCGTGGTCGTCGACGAGGGGGTGGCGGCGCTGCGGAAGATGTTCGGCGCGTCCGTCCCCCGGCCCGAGGCGTTCCGGATCACCCGGTGGGCCGAGGACCCGTTCTCGCGGGGCTCGTACTCGTACCTGCACGTCGGGGCATCACCCGATGACCACGACCTGCTCGGCACCCCGTCCGGCCGGGTGCAGCTCGCCGGCGAGGCCACCTGGAGCGACGACCCGGCGACGGTGCACGGTGCGCTGCTGTCCGGGCTGCGGGCGGCCGGGCGGTTGCTCGGCACCGAGGTCGCGCCGCTCTCGCTCGCCGACCCGCTGTCCACGCCCTGAGCGCCATCCCGGTGCGTCATCGAACGACTCAGCCAGGAGACGACCGGGCTCCAACTCGAGACGCTCCGTCGACTCCGGAACCGTGTCGCTCACCACGACAACCTGCTGCGGCCAGACGTCCGGCACCGGCTCAACGACTGCTCGCCCTGCTTGCCGGTCTCGATCTGGACCACCCCGCGCTCGCGGCCGCCCGCAGTCCGTCACGGCGGCTCATCAAGGAGGACCCGCGGCGTGGACGGCGACCGGCGTGAAGACCTTGCGCTCGTTGATCGCATGATCAACAATGGCGGCATGGACGTCGTCACCGCACCCTCGCTCCCGTCGCCGCTGCACGCCGACACCGGCGCACCCCGCCGGTCCCTCCGCGTCGCCCTCGTGCAGGTGCGGTGGCTCCCCGACCCGGACGAGCACCTGGCCCAGCTCGCCGACGGCATCGCGACCGCCGCAGCGAACGGCGCCACCGCGGTGTTCCTGCCCGAACTGACGCTGCGCCGCTACCCGGGCGACACCCCGGCGAGCGGGACCCCGAAGGACCTCGCCGAGTCGCTGCAGGACGGCCCGACCGTCACCTTCGCCCGTGCCCAGGCGATCGACCACGGGGTGTTCGTGCACGCCTCCCTGTACGAGCAGCCGGACGACGACGACCATCCCGACGACCCGCGCGGGTACAACACGGCGGTCCTCGTCGCCCCCGACGGCGCCCTGGTCGGCCGGACCCGGAAGACCCACATCCCGATCAGCGCCGGCTACCACGAGGACACCTGGTTCCGCCCCGGCGCCGACGCCGACCCGTTCCCCGTCCACGAACCGGCCGGCCTCGGCGCCCGGGTCGGGCTGCCGACGTGCTGGGACGAGTGGTTCCCCGAGGTCGCCCGCGCCTACGGGCTCGCCGGGTCCGAGGTGCTCGTGTACCCGACGGCGATCGGCTCCGAACCGACGTTCCCCGACTTCGACACCGCGCCGATCTGGCAGCGGGTGATCGTGGCGAACGGCATCACCGCCGGGCAGTTCATGGTCGTGCCGAACCGGTGGGGCGACGAGGGCGACATCACGTTCTACGGCTCGTCCTTCATCTCGGACCCGTTCGGCCGCGTGCTCGTCGAGGCTCCCCGTGACACGAGCGTGGTGCTCGTCGCCGACCTCGACCTCGACGCCCGGACGGAGTGGCTCCGGCTGTTCCCCTTCTACCTGACCCGGCGCCCCGACCTGTACGCCGGACTCGTCGACCCCGTCGACGAGGAACGCCACGCGTACGGCGCACGCGACGCGATCGACGCGGCCCTGGCCGTGGAACCGGCCACCGCCCGGCGCGGGGCGCGCGCATGACGTGGTTGATGCCTCCCGAGACGGCTCCGCAGGAACGCACCTGGATGGCGTTCCCACGCCCCGGCCTGACGCTCGGCGACGACGCGGCGAGCGCCGAGGCCGCGCGCCTGGCCTGGGCGACCACGGCCAACACGATCAGCGAGCACCAGCCGGTGACGGTCGTCGTGGACCCGGTCGCACGCGCGGATGCCGGTCGCCTGCTGTCGTCCGGCGTGGACGTGCTCGAGACGCCTCTCGACGACTTCTGGATGCGCGACATCGGTCCGACGTTCGTCATCGACGACGACTCCGGGCGACTCGGCGCAGTCGACTGGGTGTTCAACGGCTGGGGTGCGAACCCGTGGTCGACCTGGACGCGTGACGCCGAGGTCGCCGCGACCGTCGCCCGTGCTGCGGGAGCCACGCGGATCCCGTCGTTGCTCGTCAACGAGGGCGGGGCGATCCACGTCGACGGCGCCGGCACCGTGCTCGTGACGGAGACGGTGCAGCTCGACCCGCGCCGGAACCCGTACGCCGACCGGGAGCGCGTCGAGCTGGAGCTGGCGCGCACGATCGGCGCCACGCGGGTCGTCTGGCTGCCACGCGGTCTGACGCGCGACTACGACGGCCTCGGCACCCGGGGCCACGTCGACATGGTGGCGACCTTCGCCGACCCGGGCACGGTCCTGCTGCACGCCCAGCCGGATGCCGGCCACCCGGACCACCTGGTCATGCCCCAGATCCGGCGAGCGCTCGAGCGGGCGACCGACGCGACGATCATCGAGCTGCCGGCTCCGTCGACGCTGTCCGACGACGGTGGACCGGTGGACTGGAACTACGTGAACCACGTCGTGGTGAACGACGCCGTGATCGCCTGCGCGTTCGGCGACCCGGTCGCTGACGACCGCGCCAGGGGCATCCTCGCCGAGGCGTACCCGGGCCGACGCATCCGCTCGATCGACGCCCGCGAGGTCTTCGCGCGGGGTGGTGGGCTGCACTGCATCACGCAGCAGCAACCGGCGGCCCGAACCACTGCCGCGGTGTACAGCGGGTGCCGATGACCTGTACACCGCGGCCGGTCCGCCCACTGCCGACCCGTCGGTATGGTGCTCCGAACTGATCGGGCGACGCTGCCCGGCCCCGAAGAGCAGGGAAGTCACATGGCATCACCGATCGCGGTCACCGCGCCGGCAGCACCGGTGCGCGGCGGGTCGCTGAAGCGGAGCCTCGGGCTCTGGGCGATCGTCGGACTCGGTCTCGGCTACATGACCCCGACGGTCGTGTTCGACACCTTCGGCATCGTCTCCGAGCAGACCGACGGGGCGGTGCCGAGCGCGTACCTCATCGCCCTGGTCATCATGGCGCTCACCGCGATCAGCTACGGGAAGATGGTGCGCGTCTACCCCGCCGCCGGTTCGGCGTACACGTACGTCCGGGAGTCGATGCACCCGAACCTCGGCTTCATGGTCGGCTGGACCTCGCTGCTCGACTACCTGCTGCTGCCGATGGTGAACGCCCTGATCATCCGTCTCTACCTGGAGCAGGTGTTCCCGGGGCTGCCGCCGTGGGTGACCGTCGTCGTCTACTCGGTCTTCGTGACGACGGTGATCTGCCTGTCGATGCGCGGCACGTCGAACCTCAACATGGTGCTGCTCGTCGGTGCGGTCCTGGCGATGATCGCGTTCGTGGTCTTCACCGTCATCGAGCTCTCCCAGGGCGCTGGTGCGGGCACGATCGTCAGCGCCGAACCCTTCGTGCACGACGGCGTGACGATGTCGGCGCTGCTCACCGGGGCGACGGTGGTGTGCTTCTCGTTCATCGGCTTCGACGCCGTGACGATGTACACGGAAGAGGCGAAGTCGATCCGCATCATGCCGAAGGCGATCATGCTGACCGTCCTGCTCGGCGGCGCGATCTTCCTGGTCTCCGCCTACTTCGCCCAGCTCCGCTTCCCCACCAACGCACCCTTCGGCGAGTTCACCGACGACCCGCTCCCCCAGATCGGCCTGCTCGTCGGCGGCCCGGTGTTCCAGGCGGTCCTCGTGTCGGCCGGCTTCGTCGCCGCGCTCGCCTCGGGTCTCGCCTCGCACGCCAGCGTCGCCCGCATGCTCATGGTGATGGGGCGGAACAACGTGCTGCCGAAGCGGGTCTTCGGCTACGTGCACCCCCGCACGCACACCCCGGTGTTCAACGTCGTCTTCGTCGGCGCGGTCACCCTGCTCGCGATGAGTTTCTCGCTCGACACGATCGCGGCCTACATCAACTTCGGCGCCCTCATCGCGTTCACCTTCGTCAACGCCACCGTGATCGTGCACTTCGCGGTCCGGAACGGACGTCGTCACACGGCGGGCGACCGCTGGCGCTACATCGTGCTGCCGGGGGTCGCGATGCTCCTGACCGGGGTGCTCTGGTCGCAGCTCCATGCCGACGCCCTGATCGCAGGAGGAGTGTGGGCGGCGATCGGGTTCGTCTACCTGCTCGTCATCACGAAGGGCTTCCGGGTCGCACCGAAAGGCTTCGACGAGAACCAGCCCGTCACCGGTGTGAACAAGCAGCTGACCGACCAGGCCTGACCGCCACCACGAGAGGACGCCATGTACGCCGTCACCGACCCCTCCACGGGCACGACCCTCGAGACCTACCCGACCATCACGGACGCCGAGCTGCACGACGCCGTCGCAGCCGCCGACCGCACGCACACCGAGTGGTCGCGGACGACGACGGTCGCCGACCGTGCAGCCCTGCTCCACCGGGTCGCGGACCTGTACCGGGAGCGGCACGCCGAGCTCGCCGCCACGATCGTGCGCGAGATGGCGAAGCCGATCGACCAGGCCGAGGGCGAGGTCGACTTCTGCGCCGACATCTACGACTACTACGCGGACCACGCCGAGGCGTTCCTGGCCGACCAGCCGATCACCCTGGCGGACGGGTCCGAGGGGTCCGCGTTCATCCGCAAGGCCTCCATCGGCGTCGTGCTCGGCATCATGCCGTGGAACTTCCCCGCCTACCAGATCGCCCGGTTCGCCGGACCGAACCTGGTCATCGGCAACACCGTCCTGCTGAAGCACGCACCGCAGTGCCCGGAGTCCGCCCTGGCCATCGAGCGGATCTTCCACGACGCCGGCTTCCCGGCCGGTGCCTACACGAACGTGTTCGCGACGAACGACCAGGTCGCCGACGTCATCGCCGACCCGCGCGTGCAGGGCGTCTCGCTCACGGGTTCGGCGCGCGCCGGTGCCGCGGTCGCCGAGATCGCCGGCCGGAACCTGACGAAGGTGGTGCTCGAACTCGGCGGCTCCGACCCCTTCATCGTGCTGTCCACCGACGACCTGGACGCCGTCGTCGAGTCCGCCGTCACCACTCGGCTCGAGGGCAACGGCCAGGTCTGCAACGCCCCGAAGCGGTTCCTGGTGGTCGACGGCCTGTACGACGACTTCCTGTCGAAGTTCACCGCGGCGATGTCGGCGGTCGAACCGACGGATCCGAGCGTGCCCGGTGCCGAACTCGGCCCGTTGTCGTCCCCGGCCGCGGCCGACCGGCTGCAGGAGCAGCTCGCCGCCGCGGTCGAGCAGGGTGCGACCGTCGTGACGGGCGGCGATCGCCAAGGCAACGCCTTCCTGCCGACGATCCTGACCGACGTCACGCCGGACAACGACGCCTACCGCGAGGAGTTCTTCGGTCCCGTCGCCGCCGTGTACCGCGTCGCCGACGAGGACGAGGCGATCGCCCTGGCCAACGACACCCCGTACGGCCTCGGTTCGTACCTGTTCACCACCGACGCCGACCAGGCACTCCGGGTCGCCGACCGGATCGAGGCCGGCATGGTCTACGTGAACATCGTCGGCGCGGACAGCCCGGAGCTGCCGTTCGGTGGCGTCAAGGGCAGTGGCTTCGGCCGTGAGCTCGGCCCCCTGGGGGCCGACGAGTTCGTGAACAAGAAGCTGATCCGCATCGGCTGACCGACGCGAAGACGCCGGCGTCTTCGCGAGACGCCGCCGAATCAGGCGGCGTCTCGATGACGTGACGGCGTCTGACCAAGACGCCGGTGTGTTGCCGCCGGGGCCACGACGGACGGGAGGCGCGGTGCCAGCTGGCACCGCGCCTCCCGTCCGTCCGTCGGTCGCCGCTCCCGCCTCGCCATCGGAAGACGCCGTCGTCACGCTTCGACGCCGCGGAACGCGCGAGACGCCGCCGGATCCGGCGGCGTCTCGATGGCATGGAGGCGTCGAGCGAACACGCCGGCGTCTCACGCCGCCACGCCACAGCGCTGCCGCGCGACCGCCGCCGCTACTGCTGCGGGTCGGCGGGCTCGCCGCCGGAGTCCGTGTCGCTGTCCTGCGCGGGGTCCTCCGTCGCGTCGCCCGTGGGCGACCCGTCCGGCAGGTCCTCGGTGTACTGCTCCTGGTCCTTCGTGGGGTCGTTGGACCCGTTCGCTGCGTCACTCATGGCCCGGACGGTACGCGTCAGCGCCTGGACACGTCAGCGCCTGGACACGTCAGCGGCTGGATGCGGCACGAATCCGTGACCGGTCGAGACGGTTACGGTGTCGAAGCTGCCTGCGGAACGACCGCCAGGATCTCCTCGGCGACCTCGCGACCGATGCGCACGGCGCCGTCGACGTGCTGGTAGCCCTGCCCGGCCAGGTCGCTCGAGGCGAACCGGATCGGACCGACCGCGGCACGCTGGTCGGCGCCGTAGCGGACGAGCCCGCCCAGGTCGAAGCTCGCCGCGTAGGCGCCGCGCGTCCACTCCTCGGTGCCCCAGTCGCTCTCGTAGTAGACGACCGGTCGCAGGGCCTCGTCGCCGTAGTAGTGCGCCAGCGAGGCGAGCACCCGGGCCCGCCGTTCCCCGGTCGACAGCGCGAACAGGTCGTCGGCGTGCTGGTCGGAGACGAACCCGACCAGGGTGCCCTGCTCGGAACCGTGCGAGGTGTTGTCGTACGCCTCGTGCACGACCTCGTACGGGCTGAACGCGGTGCCGGACAGGCCCGCCGCACGCCAGAAGGGGCGGTCGTAGACGGCGTGCACCTTGATCACGAAGCCCATCGACAGGTGCTGGTGGAGCTGGTGCTGACGTCGGGGCAGCGGCGGCTCGTACGAGATCCGCGAGTACAGGGGCGGCGGGACCGCGACGAGTGCCTGTCGGGCGTGCACCTCGATCCCGCCGTCGGCGAGCGCGACGACCCCGTCGTCGCCCCAGCGCAGCGTCCGGACCGGAGCGTTCAGGTGCACGTCGTCGCCGAGGCGCTCAGCGAGCCGCTCGGACACCTGCTGCATGCCGCCGACGACCCGCTTGTCCAGGATGAAGTCGGCGTCGACCAGGTTGGTGAAGCTCCCGGCGGACGCCGCCATCAGCAGGGCCTGCAGCGCCGAGAACGCGTGCGCGGGCTTCGTGAGCATCGCGCCGGCGATGAACAGCTCGACGTTGTCGGTCGCGACCCGGTCCGGGCTCAGGTCGTGCAGCCAGGCGCGGAAGGAGACCTCGTCGAGGGCGGCCGCGTCCGGGGTCTCCCAGGGGCGGGCCGGGTCGACCTTCGCGACGTACTCGTCGACGACGGCGACGAGGCGTTCGATCTCGTTCGCCGTGGCCTCGGGCAGGGGGAAGATGTCCCCGGTGTACTCGGTTCGGGTGCCGTCGGCGTCGATGTAGACGCTGGAGCCCTCGCGGTACCGGTCGTACGTCTGCAGGCCGAGCTCGTCGAGGGTCTCGAGCAGTGCGGTCTGGTCGGGCGAGACCCACTGCCCACCGATCTCCAGGGTCACCCCGTCGATGTCGTTCGTCCAGGTGCGGCCCCCCACGCGGTCGCGGGCCTCGAGCACGGCGACCCGCAGGCCGGCGGCCCGCAGGCGGTTCGCGGCGGTGAGACCGGCGACACCGGCTCCGATGACGACGACGTCCTTCTCGATCATCGAGCTGCTCCTTGTGCGGTCGTGGTGCTGTCGGTGTGCCGGAACGGGTCCGGGGTCAGCGTGTACATGGTCTCGAGGTACTCGGCGATGCCCTCGCCGCCGCCCTCGCGACCGAGGCCGGACTGCTTGACGCCGCCGAACGGTGCCGAGGCGTTCGACACGACCCCGGTGTTCAGCCCCAGCATGCCGGTCTCGAGCCGCTCCATCAGGCGCTGCCCGCGTGCCGGGTCCTCGGTGAACGCGTAGCCGACCAGACCGTACTCGGTGTCGTTCGCGGCGGCCACGGCCTCGTCCTCGGTGCGGAACGTGCGGATGGCGAGCACCGGTCCGAAGATCTCGTCGTCGAGGATCGCGCTGCCGGGCTGCACGTCGGTCAGGACGGTCGGCTCGTAGAAGGTGCCGGGTCCGTCGACAGCGTGCCCGCCGGTGCGGAGCGTCGCCCCTCGCTGGACCGCGTCGGTCACCAGTCGATGGGCCTTGTCGACGGCACGGGCGTCGATGAGCGGTCCGATCGCGACGCCGTCCTCGGTGCCTCGACCGACCCGCATGGCCTCGACGCGCTCGGTGACCCGCCGGGTGAATTCGTCCACGACGTCCGCGTGCACCAGGAACCGGTTCGCGGCCGTGCAGGCCTGGCCGGTGTTCCGGAACTTCGCGGCGAGCGCGCCCTCCACCGCGAGGTCGAGGTCGGCGTCGGCGAACACCAGGAACGGGGCGTTGCCCCCGAGCTCCATGCTCGTCCGGAGCACGTTCTGAGCCGCCTGACCGAGCAGCGTGCGTCCGACCGGCGTGGAACCGGTGAAGGACAGCTTCCGCAGGCGGCGGTCGGCGATCACGGGCGCGGAGACGTCGGCGGCCCGGGTGGTCGGGACGACGTTGACCACGCCGGCGGGCACACCGGCCTCGACGAGCAGGTCGGCGAACAGCAGGGTGGTCAACGGCGTCAGTTCGGCCGGCTTCACGACGACGGTGCAGCCGGCGGCGAGCGCCGGTGCGATCTTGCGGGTCGCCATCGCCAACGGGAAGTTCCACGGTGTGATCAGGAACGCGGGTCCGACGGGCTTGTGCGAGACGGTGGCGCGGCCGGTCCCCTCGGGGTTGGTGCCGTACGAACCGCCGATCCGGACCGCTTCCTCCGAGAACCAGCGGAGGAACTCGCCGCCGTAGGCGACCTCGCCGCGGGCCTCGGCCAGGGGCTTGCCCATCTCCAGCGTCATCAGGAGCGCGAACTCCTCGCGTCGCCCCTGCAGCAGGTCGAACGCGCGGCGCAGCACCTCGGCGCGCTGCCGCGGGGACGTGGTCGCCCAGCCGTGCCGTGCGGCGACGGCGGCGTCGAGCGCCTTCCGGCCGTCCTCGGGCGAGGCGTCGGCGATGTGCAGCAGTGTTTCGCCGGTCGCAGGGTCGACGACGGCGAAGGTCCCGCCGTCGGCCGCCGGCTGCCAGACGCCGTCGACCAGGAGGCCCGTGGGGACGCGGTCGAGCACCGCCTGTTCGGCGGCTGGTCCGGTGGCGTCGGGGACGCTGGGCCAGGCTGCTGCGGGGATCGTCGCGCTCACGACGCGGCCAGCCCGTCGAGGACGACGGCCAGGCCGTCGCGGAGCAGGTCGTCGTCGATCGACAGCGGCGGCAGGAAGCGCACGACGTTGCCGTACGTGCCGGCCGTGAGGGCGATGACCCCGTGCTCGAACGCGTACTGCACCACCCGTCCGGTGAGCCCGGGGTCAGGATCACCGGTCACGGGGTCGACGAGCTCCATCGCGACCATCGCACCGCGGCCGCGGACGTCGCCGATGCGGGGGTCGTCGGCCTGGGCGCCGCGCAGGGCGTCGAGCAGGACCGTGCCGATCGCCCCGGCGCGCTCGACGAGTCCGTCGTGTTCGAACGCGTCGATGGCCGCGAGGGCTGCGGCGCAGGCGATCGGGTTGCCGCCGTACGTCCCGCCGAGGCCGCCGACGTGGGCGGAGTCCATGATCGCCGCACGCCCGGTCACACCGGACAACGGGAGTCCGCCGGCCATGCCCTTCGCGGTCGTGACGACGTCGGGCACGATCCCCTCGTGCTCGCTGGCGAACATCGCGCCGGTGCGGGCGAACCCGGTCTGGACCTCGTCGGCGATGAACACGACGCCGTTGGCGGTGGCCCACTCGGACAGTGCGGTGAGGAACCCCGGCGCCGGGACGACGAAGCCGCCCTCGCCCTGGATCGGTTCGATCAGGACCGCGGCGGTGTTCGCAGCCCCGACCTGCTTCTCGATCTGGCTGATCGCACGCTTCGCCGCCTCGGGTCCCGACAGCCCGTCGTGGAACGGGTACGACATCGGGACGCGGTAGACCTCGGGTGCGAACGGACCGAAGCCGTTCTTGTAGGGCTGGTTCTTCGCGGTCAACGCCATCGTCAGGTTCGTGCGGCCGTGGTAGGCGTGGTCGAAGACGACGACGGCCTGCCGACCGGTGTGCTTCCGGGCGATCTTGACGGCGTTCTCGACGGCCTCGGCCCCGGAGTTGAACAGCGCCGTCCGCTTCTCGTGGTCGCCGGGGGTCAGACGGTTGAGTGCCTCGGCGACGGCGACGTACCCGTCGTAGGCAGCGATGGTGAAGCACGTGTGCGTGAAGGCAGCCACCTGCTCGGTGACCGCAGCGACCACGCCGGGGTGGGCGTTGCCGACCGACGTCACGGCGATCCCGGACCCGAGGTCGACGAACGAGTTGCCGTCGGCGTCGACCACGACGCCGCCACCGGCCGCGACGACGGCGATGGGCACGGCGACGCCGACCCCGGCCGCGACGGCGACGGCCTTCCGGGCGAGCAACTCCTGCGATCGCGGGCCGGGGACGGCGGTGACGAGCCGTCGTTCCTGGGGCAGCGACGGGCCGCCGGTGGTCGCTCGGGTCGCGGACGCTGCGGTGGAGGACATGCGGCGATGGTAGGAGCCAGCAGCGCGCACTCCCACTGTCCACGGCGTACACCGTCCCCCCGGCAGATCGACCCGGTGGATAGGGTGACGGCATGCCCGCAACGCTGCGCTCCCTGCTGCACCGGGGTGAACTCCACCTGCGCCCACTCAACGACGCGGACGAGCACGCCCTCGATGCCCCGCTGTCCTGGCTGCACAGCTCGGACCTCGAGGACCCGACGCCGTTCCTCTCCGAGGGTCAGGGGCTGCTCACGACCGGCACGCAGTTCGGCGCCGAGGCCGAGGTGCGCGACGACGTCGCCGAGGCCTACGTCCGGCGGCTCGTGGACGGTGGTGTCGTGGCGCTCGGCTTCGGCACCGAGGTGGTCCGCGCCGGCACCCCCGACGCCCTGGTCGCCGCCTGCACCCGGCACGGACTGCCGCTGTTCGAGGTGCCCTACGAGACCTCCTTCATCGCGGTCGCGCAGGCCAACGCCGAAGCGGTCGCGCGGGACGCCAACGCACGCGGTGCCTGGGCCCTCGCCGCGCAGCGGGCCATCTCGCTCGCCGCGATGCGACCCGACGGACTCGGCGCGACCATCGCCGAGCTGTCCCGGCAGCTCGACGGGTGGGTCGGCCTGTTCGACGTCTCCGGTCGGCTCGACCGCGGACACCCCGCTGACGGGCTGCCCGCTGCCGACCTCGACCTCCTGCGGACCGAGGCGCTACGGCTGCTGCGCTCCGGCCAGCGGGCGAGCCTGCCGGTCGCCACGGACGGTGGTGGCGGGTACACCCTGCAGACGCTCGGCAGCGGCGGGCACCTGAGCGGCGTGCTCGCGATCGCGAACGGCGGAGCCCTCGACCGGGCCGGACGCGAGGTCGTCACGGCCGTCATCGCCCTGGCCGGCCTCGCCCTGCAGCAGAACCGTGAACTCGCCCGCGCCCGGGGACTCCTGCGCACCGGACTCCTCACGATGCTGTCCGTCGGCGAACCCGAGGTGGTGCAGGCGACGTCACGCGAGGTGTGGGGGCCGCTGCCCGCCGAACCCGTCCGGATCGCCGCTGTCGACGTCCTCGACCACGACCTCGACACCGTGGTCGACCTGCTCGAACTGTGGGTGCAGGACCGGCCGGGGCACCTGTTCTTCGCGGTCGACGACGCCCTGTTCCTCTGCGTGAACGCGGACGACACCGGGATCGTCGCTGAACTCGTCGACCGCTTCGACCTGCGCGCCGGCCTGTCCGACGGCACTGCGTACCGGTCGTTCGGACGCGCCCGCACCGAGGCAGTGCAGGCACTCGACCGACGCCGTGAAGGACGCCCGGGCACCACCGAGTTCGGCGACCTCGCGCGCGAGGGCGTCCTCGCCCACCTCGCCCACGTCGACGTGGACGCCGGTGCCGTCGCCCGCGCGTTCCTCGCCCCGCTGCTCGACCACGACCGCACGGCCGGCACCGAGCTCACGGGCACCGTCCGGACCTGGCTGCAGGAGAACTGCGAGTACGACCGGGCCGCACGGGTCCTCGGCATCCACCGGCACACCGCCCGCGCCCGGGTGGAGCACGCGGGAAGGCTCCTCGACCGTGACCTCTCCGTCTTCTCGACCCGGGCCGACCTCTGGGCAGCCTTCGTGGTCGAGGGCGCGTGACGCGCGGATACGGTGGGACGATGCCGTCGACACCGGCCCGCCGGCGCCTGAGCCCGGCCGAACGCGAAGACCAGATCACGGCGGCCTCCGTCGACCTGGCGCGCGCCGAGGGCCTCGCGGCGGTGACGCTCCGCGGGGTCGCCGCCGTGATCGGGGTCGCGCCCTCGCTCGTCGCCCACTACCGCCCGAGCATGGAGGACCTGGTCGGCGAGACGTTCCGCACCGTCGCGGTCGCCGAGGTCGCCGAGGTCCGCGCGGTCGTCGCCGCTGCGCCCGACCCCGTCTCCCGCCTCCGCACCCTGCTCGGCTGCATCGCCGATCCCGCCCGCGACGACGTCGCCACCCTGTGGGCCGATGCGTGGAGCATCGGCCGCACGAACGCGGCACTGGCGACCGCGGCGCGGGACGTCATGGACGACTGGCAGCTCCTCGCGACCACGGTCGTCGTCGAGGGTGTGCGCGCGGGCGTGCTGCACACCGACGACCCGGACGGCGTCGGACGCCTGCTCTTCGCGCTCGTCGACGCCACTAACGGGTACGCCCTGGTCGACTACCTCGACCGCCCGACCCGCGAGGGGCTGGTCCGCACGACGATCGCGCGAGCGGTGGGCCTGGACGGGTCAGCCCTGTCGGGGTGACGCCCGCCGCAGCGCCACCCACTGCAGCAGCATGATCGTCTTGCCGTCGGCGATCCGACCGTCCGCCACCATCGCGAGCGCCTCGTCGAGCTGCACCTCGAGCACCTCGATGTCCTCGCCCTCGTCCTCCACGCCGCCACCGGCCTCGACACGGTCAGCCGGGGTGTACGCGCCGAGGTAGAAGTGGACCCGCTCGGTGACCGAACCGGGGCTCATGAACACGTCGCCCAGGTGCTCGAGCGCACCGAGCCGGATGCCGAGCTCCTCGGCCGCTTCACGCCGCACCGCGGTCTCGGGGTCGTCCTCGTCGAGCAGTCCCGCCGCGGCCTCGACCAACATGCCGTCCGGATGTCCGTTCACGTACGCCGGCCACCGGAACTGCCGCGTGAGCAGGACGGTGCCGCGCTCGGCGTCGTACGGCAGGACCGTCGCACCGTTGCCGCGGTCGTAGGTCTCGCGCTGCTGCCGGTCCCACCGACCGTCACGGCGCCGGACGTCGAGGGTCGTGCGGCGGAGCACGTGCCAGCCGTTCGACACCACCTCGACGTCCCGCACGACGACGTCGGGGTTGCGGTCGAGGGCACGGCCCACGGCGTCGAGTCCGATGCGGCCGCGGTCGTCGGGCACGTCGACACCGGGACGGGGAGCGGTCGCGCGTTCGTCGGTCACCCGGTCACGGTAGCGGGCCACCTCGGCAGGACTCCGTCCGCTCGGTACGCTCGACGTGCCGCACCAGGGAGCGGCAGAGGACGGTGCAGCATGACCAGGACGTTCATCCTCCGACGACCGGACCGACCGCAGGTGGTCACCGTGTCCTTCGTGCTGTGGCTGGTGTGGGTGGCAGCCTGCGTCGCCGCCACCGTGCTCCGGTTCTTCGCGACGGACGCGGCGGTCGGCCAGGCACCGGTCCTCGCCGGGATCGTCGCGCTGGTGCTCTGGGCCCTGGTGACGTGGGCGGTGTTCCGGATGGCCGCGGGGTCCCGGGTCGCGCGCATCGTGCTCGTCGTCGTCGCGGCCTTCCGCGCGCTCCTGAGCCTCACCGGTGGCGAACTCGCGGTCCTGACGATCGCGCTGTCGGTCGTCGCCGCGGTCCTGCTCTTCCTGCCCAGCGCGCGCCCGTTCTTCGCCTCGCAGCAGGCACGGAGAGCCGACCACGGGTTCGACGGAACCGGCGTGTCGGGGCCGAGCCGTGCCTCCAGGCCGAATGCCGACCACACGACGGACGCCGATGGGGCCTGACAGCCGGGAACCGCGGACGACTCCGAAGAAACAGGAAAGGCCCCGGATTCCTCCGGGGCCTTTCCTGTTTTCGCCTGGTGCGCGAGGGGGGACTTGAACCCCCACGCCGTTTCCAGCACACGGACCTGAACCGTGCGCGTCTACCAATTCCGCCACTCGCGCCAGCCCCGAAACACTACCACGCACAGACGGGTGTCAACGCCAACCACTAACATGCAGTGGTTGACGACCGACGACACGGGAGACGCATGGGCCTGCTGGACAACTTCGAGCGAGGGTTGGAACGCGCCGTCAACGGCGCGTTCGCGAAGACCTTCCGCTCCGGGGTGCAGCCCGTCGAGATCTCGAGCGCCCTGCGGCGCGAGCTCGACACGAAGGCCGCAGTGGTCTCCCGCGAGCGCATCCTCGTGCCGAACGAGTTCACCGTGCGTCTGGCACCGCCGGACTTCACGCGCATGAACGACGTCGGTCGCCCGCTCATCGACGAACTGACCCAGATGGTGCACCAACACGCCGTCGCGCAGAACTACTCGTTCTCCGGCCCCGTCACCATCCGACTCCAGCAGGACGGCACGCTCTCGACGGGGATCCTGCAGGTCGACTCCACCACCGTGCAGCGCGATGTGGCCTGGATCCCGGTGCTCGACATCGGCTCGCAGCGACACCGTCTGCACCGCGGGCGCACGGTGATCGGGCGCGGCAGCGACGCCGACATCACCATCGCGGACACCGGGACGAGCCGGAAGCACGTCGAGTTGCTGTGGGACGGCAAGCACGCCCAGGCCACCGATCTCGGCTCCACGAACGGCTCGAAGCTGAACGGTCAGCACTTCCAGCAGGCGATCGTCGAGCCGGACTCCACCATCGAGATCGGTCGTACCCGTATGGTGTTCCGGGTGATCCCGGAGAACGACGGAGGTGCTCGATGACCACAGGCCTGACCCTGCTCGTCCTGCGCTTCGCCTTCCTCGCGGTGCTCTGGCTGTTCGTCTTCGTGATCGTGTTCGCCCTGCGCAGCGATCTCTTCGGCCAGCGCGTCCGCACGATCCCGACCGATCCCAAGTCGGCGCCGTCCGGACCGAGCACCCCCACCGTCCCTGCTGCGGCGGCCCCCGGCCCCGCCTCGAGCGGTGCGTTCACCGACGTGATCGGCCAACCCGGTGGTGCGCAGCGTCCCGCCTCGCCGGCCGCGTCCCGCCTGGTCATCACCGAGGGTGCGCGCGAGGGCATGGAGATGCCCCTGGGCGGCGGCCCGATCACGATCGGGCGTTCGAGCGAGTCGAACGTCGTGATCCGTGACGACTACACCTCGACCAACCACGCCCGCCTCGACCTCCGCGCCGACGGCTGGCTCCTCACCGACCTCGAGTCCACGAACGGCACCTTCGTCAACGGTCAGAAGGTGAGCGCTCCCGTCCTCGTGGCAGAGGGCACGCCCATCACGATCGGGACGACGACGTTCGAGCTGCGGCGGTAACCCGGCATGACCGCTCGCACGCTGAGCGCCGCTGTGTCCCACGTGGGGCGCATCCGCGCGAACAACCAGGACTCCGGCTACGCCGGGGCGCACCTGTTCGCGGTGGCGGACGGCATGGGCGGCCACGCCGGCGGTGACGTCGCCTCGGCGATCGCGATCCGACGCATCCGCGAGGTCGACCGCGAGTTCCCGTCGGCACACGACGCCGAGTTCGCGCTGCAGTCGGCACTCATCGCGGCGAACCAGCTGATCACCGAGACCGTGTTCGAGCACCAGGAGCTCACCGGCATGGGCACCACGGTGTCCGCGATGATCCGCGTCGGCGAGCAGATCGCGATCGCGCACATCGGCGACTCCCGCATCTACCGTCACCGCGACGGCGAGCTGCAGCAGATCACGTCCGACCACACCTTCGTCCAGCGGCTCGTCGACAGCGGCCGGATCACGCCGGAGGAAGCCGCGGTCCACCCGCGTCGCTCCGTGCTGATGCGCGTGCTGGGTGACGTCGACGCCGCACCCGAGGTCGACACGGCGATCATGGACATCCAGCCGGGCGACCGCTGGTTGCTCTGCTCCGACGGCCTGTCCTCGTACCTGGCCGAAGAGCGCATCCGCCACGCCCTGGCCTCGAACATGGACGCCAACCAGGTCACGCAGCGCCTGGTGAAGGAGACGCTCGACCACGGCGCCCCCGACAACGTCACCGTCGTGGTGATGGACGTCACGGACACCGAACCCGAGGACGACGACGACGCGGCCACCACGGTCGGCTCCGCTGCGGCACCGCTCACCTTCGAGGCGTCGACCGGCCGCAAGCCGATCCGCCTCCCCACGATCCTGCTGCACCCGCTCAAGGTCACCACCGCGCCCGAGGACTCGCACTTCGAGCCCGAGTCCGACCACTTCTTCGCCGAGCTCATCGCCGAGGACCGCCGACGCCGCATCCGCCGTCGGGTGTCCTGGACCGTCGCGCTCGTGGTCGCGGTCGCCGTGCTCGTCGGCGCGGTGTTCGTCGGCTGGCGGATCACGCAGGACCACTACTACGTCGGCACCGACCGCGGCACCGTCGCGATCTACAAGGGCGTGCAGCAGTCGATCGGGCCGTTGGCCTTGTCGGACGTGTACGAGGACACCGACATCGCAGTCTCGTCGCTGCCGGACTACACCCGCGAGAACGTCCGCTCGACGATCAACGCACAGTCCCTCACCGACGCCCGTGACATCGTCGACCGTCTGCGCAAGGCCGCCGCGACCGGCGAGGACCAGGCCGGCACCGGTGGGGACGGCGACGCCAGCTCGTCACCGTCGCCCTCGCCGACGCGATCAACGTCGCCGAGCCCGACGCGGAGCCCGCGATGAGCAACGCCACGGCCGCCCAGTCCTTCACCCAGGCGATCACGATCAAGCTCCGGGAGCCCGCCCGCGCGCGGAACCTCGAGCTCTTCCTGCTCGTCATCGCCTGCGGCATCTGCGCGGGTGCGATGGTGCTCGTGCAGCTCGGCACCAAGGGCCGACTGTTCGACCAGTCGGTGCTCTGGGTCGGCGGTGGCATCCTCGGCCTCGCGCTCGTCATGCACGTGGTGCTGCGCGTCGTGGCGAAGAACGCCGACCCGTTCATCCTGCCGATCGCGCTCGTCCTGAACGGCATCGGCATCGCCGAGATCTACCGCATCGACGTCCACAACGGCCTGTCGGGCTGGGACGCCATCGGCGTGAAGCAGATCGTCTGGACGATGCTCGCGATGGTCCTGGCGATCATCACGCTCGTCGCCGTCCGCAACCACCGGTTCCTGCAGCGGTACCGGTACATCTTCATGGCGCTGACGATCGTCCTGCTGCTCCTGCCGATGCTGCCGGGCATCGGCACGAACATCGGTGGCGCGCGGGTCTGGATCAGGATCGGCCCGTTCTCGTTCCAGCCCGGTGAACTCGCGAAGATCACCATGGCGCTGTTCTTCGCCGGGTACCTCGTCACCGCCCGGGATTCGCTGTCGATCGTCGGCAAGAAGTTCCTCGGCATGACGTTCCCGCGCGCCCGCGACCTCGGCCCGATCCTGGTGATGTGGGGCGCCGCGATGGCCGTCCTCGTGTTCCAGCGCGACCTCGGCACCGCCCTGCTCTACTTCGGCCTGTTCCTCGTGATGATCTACGTCGCCACGGCACGGATCAGCTGGGTCGCGATCGGTCTCACGCTGTTCATCGGTGGTGCCCTCGTCGCACAGAGTGTCCTGGAGTACGTGCGCGGCCGCTTCGAACAGTGGCTCGACCCGTTCAACCAAGAGGTCTTCAGCCGCGACACCCAGGCGAGCTACCAGCTCGTGCAGGGCCTGTTCGGCTTCGCGAACGGCGGGATCACCGGAACCGGGCTCGGGCAGGGCAGGCCGTACATCACGCCGGTCGCCAACGCCGACTACATCGTCGCGTCGCTCGGTGAAGAGCTCGGCCTGATCGGCGTCTTCGCGATCCTCGCCCTCTTCATCGTGTTCGCATCGCGTGGCATCCGCGTCGGGTTCATGGCGCAGGACGACTTCGGCAAGCTGCTCGGTGTCGGCTTCGGCTTCATCATCGCCCTGCAGGTGTTCGTGGTCGTCGGCGGCATCACCCGGATCATCCCCGTGACGGGCCTGACGACGCCGTTCATGGCCGCCGGTGGTTCGTCGCTCATCGCCAACTGGATCATCGCCGCGATGCTGCTGCGCCTGACCGACTCGATCCCCGCCGAACAGCGTGTCCAGCAGGGCGCGCTCCCCGCCGCGAGCGGGCGGACCAGGAAGGAGCGTCGTCGATGAACCGACAGCTCCGCGGTGTCTCGACCGTCATCGTGCTCATGTTCGTCGCCCTCTTCGTGTCGACGACGTCGATCCAGTTCTTCGCGGCGGACTCGTTGCGTGCCGACTCCCGGAACTCCCGAACCATCTTGGACAGTTACTCGACCAAGCGTGGCGCGATCCTCGTGGACGGCAGCCCGATCGCCGAGTCGACGCCGGTGGACGATCAGTACCAGTACCAGCGGAAGTACACGAACGGCGACCTGTACTCGGCGGTGACCGGGTACTTCACGATCGGGCAGGGCAACACCGGCATCGAGAGCGCGGAGAACACCGTGCTCTCGGGCAACTCGGACGCCTCGTTCTTCCAGAACCTCAACTCGATCCTCACCGGCCAGGACGTCCAGGGCGACAACGTCAACCTGACCATCGACCCCGACGTGCAGCAGGCCGCGTACGACGCCCTCGGCACCAACAGCGGTGCCGTCGTCGCGATCCAACCGAAGACCGGCAAGATCCTCGCGATGGTCTCGAAGCCGAGCTACGACCCGAACTCGCTCACCTCGCACGACACGGCCGAGGTCAAGCGGCAGTACGACGCCCTGCTCGGCGCCGACACAGCCCCGCTGCAGAACCGCGCCATCGGCGGTGACCTGTACACACCCGGGTCGGTGTTCAAGCTCGTGGTGGCCTCTGCGGCACTCGAGGGTGGCAAGTACAACCTCGACTCCACGTTCCCGAACCCGTCGCGACTGCAGCTGCCCGGGACGAGCTCGTACATCAACAACGCCGAGGGCGGCACGTGCGGCGGCGGCGACAAGGTCAAGCTCCGCACGGCCATCCAGTACTCGTGCAACATCCCCTTCGCCGAACTCGGCCAGAAGCTCGGGTACGACGCGATCAAGAGCATGGCCGACAAGTACGGCTTCGGCGACGCGATCGAGATCCCGATGGCTGCCACCGCGAGCCAGTACCCCGACGTCGACTCGACGGCCCAGCTCATGCTGAGCGCCTTCGGCCAGGCCAGCGTCCGGGTCTCCCCGCTGCAGATGGCGATGGTGTCGGCCGGCATCGCGAACGACGGCAAGGTCATGCAGCCCTCACTCATCGACTCGATCACCACGAGCGACCTGAAGACGGTCGAGTCCTTCTCCCCGAGGCAGTACAGTGATCCGCTGTCGCCCTCCGAGTCCGCTGACCTCACCGAGGCCATGCAGAGCGTCGTGAGCGCGGGGACCGGTACCAATGCCAAGATCGACGGTGTCGACGTCGCCGGCAAGACCGGCACGGCCGAAGGTGGCACCGGCGATCCCTACACGCTCTGGTTCACGGGGTTCGCCCCCGCCAAGGACCCGGAGGTCGCCGTGGCGGTCGTCGTCGGCAACGGCGGCGGGCTCGGGCAGTCCGGAGTCGGCAACACGGTCGCGGCCCCGGTCGCGAAGAAAGTCATGGAGGCGGTGCTGAACAAATGAGACCCACCAGCGGACTCACCTTCGGTGGGCGGTACCAGCTCTCCTCCCGGGTCGCCATCGGCGGCATGGGCGAGGTGTGGCAGGCGACCGACCTCGTCATCGGCCGAACCGTCGCACTCAAGATCCTCAAGGACGAGTACCTCGGTGACCCCGGTTTCCTCGAGCGCTTCCGCGCCGAGGCCCGGCACGCTGCCCTCGTCAACCACGAGGGCATCGCCAACGTCTTCGACTACGGCGAAGAGGACGGCAGCGCCTACCTCGTGATGGAGCTCGTCCCCGGCGAGGCCCTGTCGACCATGATCGAGCGCGAGCACACGCTCCCGGTCGACAAGGTGCTGGACATCGTCGCGCAGACCGCGAACGCCCTGCAGGCCGCACACGCGGTCGGCCTGGTGCACCGCGACATCAAGCCCGGCAACCTGCTCATCACGCCCGATGGTCGCGTCAAGATCACCGACTTCGGCATCGCCCGCATCGCCGACCAGGTCCCCCTCACCGCGACCGGTCAGGTGATGGGCACGGTGCAGTACCTGTCGCCCGAGCAGGCGAGCGGCCACCCCGCCTCGCCGTCGACCGACATCTACTCGCTCGGCATCGTCGCGTACGAGGCCCTGGCGGGTCGTCGTCCGTTCACGGGCGAGTCGCAGGTCGCGATCGCGATGGCACACATCAACGAGCAGCCACCGCCGCTGCCCGGGGACATCCCGGAGCCCGTCTCGGCCCTGGTCATCTCGTGCATCGCGAAGAAGCCCGCCGACCGTCCTGCGACGGCCGCCAACCTCGCCCGTGCCGCACAGGCGCTGCGTCGAGGTGACGTCGCCGCTGCCACCGTGGCCGTCCCCGCGATCGCGCAGAACGGCACCGTCGCGTTCAACCCGCCGCAGGGCCAGGGGAACGACGCAGCCACCGCACTCCTCGGTACCCAGGCCGGCGCGATGGTCGGCGGACCAGGGACCCCGGGGTCCCCCGTCGGTGAGGAGCCCGAGGAGCCGAAGAAGAAGCGCGCCTGGATCTGGTGGGTCGTCGGTGTCGTCGTCCTGCTCGCCGTCGCAGCCGTCATCGGAGCCGTCGCGCTGAACGGTGCAGGTGACCCCGAGCCGGCTCCGACGAAGAGCTCGAGCTCGCCGAAGCCGACCCGCAGCCAGACCCCGACGCCGACCGCGACCCCTTCACCGAGCCGAGTGACGGTGTCCCTGGCGGACTACACCGGCGTGAAGGCGACGGACGCCCAAGCGCGCCTGCAGCAGCTCGGACTCGAGGCGACGATCGTCGACGGCGACCCGGCTGCCGACGCCGGTCAGGTCGGCACGGTGCAGTCGCTCGACCCCACCGGGAACCTCGAACCCGGCACGCTCGTGACCATCAAGGCGTACACCGCGGTGCCGACGGTCACGACCGCGCCCGATGCCCCGACCGCCGGGACCGTCTCGGCGGACGGCAAGGTGACGTTCTCGTGGAACGCCTTCACGGCGTGCCCGGCGGGTCACTCGCTGAGCGGGTACACCTACACGATCAACAACGGCACCGACGCGAAGAACCAGTCGACCGGCACCGTGACCACGACCTCGATCGAGGTCACCGGCGCCGAACCCGGCACGATCTCGCTCTCGTACACGGCGAAGTGCGGCGACCTGACCTCGCCGAGCTCGTCCACCACGAGCGCCACGTGGGAGGCCACCGAAGAGCCGACCACCGACCCGACCGAGGGCAACAACCCGAGCCAGGGTCCGCAGGACCCGAACTGAACGCCCCCCGGACGGGGACTGTCGACACCGTTCGGTAACGGTTCGGTCGAGCGCGCGGTGACCAGCCTCCCACCAGGTGGGGCTGCCGTACACTAGCCCGGACCGACAGACGGAGGAGTACGTGCCAGAAGGTGTGACCGCGGGGATCACGCTCCTCGCGAATCGCTACGAGATCGGTGACGTCATCGGTCGGGGCGGCATGGCGACCGTGCACCTCGGCAACGACACCCGCCTCGGCCGGAAGGTCGCGGTGAAGCTCCTCAAGCCGAGCCTCGCGAACGACCCGGTCTTCCGCACGCGGTTCCGCCAGGAAGCCCAGGCCGCTGCGCGCATGGCACACCCGACCGTCGTGCGCGTGTACGACGCCGGCGAAGAGACGGTGTCCGAGCCGTCGGGTGCCGAGGTGCAGGTCCCCTTCATCGTGATGGAGTACGTCGAGGGTCGGCCGCTCTCCGACATCATCGCCGAGGGTGCCGTCGCCCCCGACGAGGCCGTCCGCATCACCGAGGGCATCCTCACGGCGCTCGAGTACTCGCACCGGGCGGGCGTCGTGCACCGCGACATCAAACCGGCCAACGTGATGGTCACGCACAGCGGCCAGGTCAAGGTCATGGACTTCGGCATCGCGCGAGCCATCACCGACACCTCGGCCACGGTCGCGCAGACCACGTCGATCCTCGGTACCGCGTCGTACTTCTCACCGGAGCAGGCCCGCGGCGAGACCGTGGACGCCCGTACCGACCTGTACTCGACCGGCGTCGTGCTCTTCGAGCTCCTCACCGGTCGCGCGCCGTTCCTCGGTGACACCCCGGTCGCGGTCGCGTACCAGCACGTCAGTGAGCAGCCCGTCGCGCCGTCCACCATCACCCCCGCGATCTCCCCGGCGCTCGACGCGGTCACACTCCACGCCCTCGTCAAGGACCGCACCCGCCGGTTCCAGAACGCCGCCGAGTTCCGCTCCGATCTGCAACAGGCCGCCGCCGGGCACGTCCCGGCATCGACGAAGAAGCTGCAGCAGAACGCCGCGAACGACGCCTCGACGGTGTTGTTCGGGGTCGATCCGCGCATGACCTCGAACGCCGCGTCGGCCTTCCGTGAGCTCGACGACGACACCGCCGAACACCGTCCGCAGCGCACGCAGAACCGCCCGCCCGTCGCGTGGATCTGGGTCGGCGTCCTGCTGACGGTCGCCGTCGTGGTCGGGGTCGTCTTCTTCGTGGCGAACCTGCAGCCGGGCAAGCCACCGGTGTCGTCCTCGGTCTCGGTGCCGAACGTCGCCGGGTTGTCCTACGACGCCGCCGCCGCCGCGTTGGAGAAGCGCGACCTGAAGGCGGTCCAGGTCGAGGAGAACTCCGACGACGTCGACAAGGGGACGGTCATCCGCACCGACCCCGGCTCAGGGATCAACGTCGGACGCAGCCAGAGCGTGAACGTCATCGTGTCCTCGGGTCCGGAGCCCGTTGCCGTCCCCGAGCTGAGCGGCCAGTCACAGGCAGCAGCACAGCAGGCGTTGGACAGCGCGGGCTTCACACTCGGCGCCATCACGTCCGGGTACTCGCCCGATGTCCCCTCCGGCACCGTGATGAGCTCCGATCCAGCGTCAGGCTCGATCCAGACCAAGGGCTCCGCGGTGAACCTCACGGTCTCGAACGGCAAGGTGCAGCTGCCGAACGTGACGAACCAGCCGTACACCGAATCCAAGGCGTCCCTGGAGCAACTCGGACTGACGGTCGCTCCGGCACCGTCGAACTCGTGCACCGGCGGCCTGGTCACCCAGCAGAGCACCCCACAGGGCGACATCGCCCAGGGCAGCACCGTCACCTTGGCCTACTGCGCGGCGCCGAACGAACCGGCGAAGAACCCGACCCCGAGCGGCGACAACGGCGACCGCGGCGGTGACGGTGACGACGGACGCTGACGGTGACGACGGACGCTGATCCGTCCGTCGTGCGCACGACCGGTCGGACGCCACAGCCCCGAGCGTGATCTCCGGGTCCACGCACGGCAGACGGGTGCGTCAGGCGCGGTGCGTGGCGATGAGTGGCCCGAGGTCAGCGGCGCGCTCAGCGGCTCCGATCAGGCCGGTGGTCTCGAGCCAGTTGCCGACCATGCGGTAGCCGCCCTCGGTCAGGACCGACTCCGGGTGGAACTGCACGCCGAACACGGGGTGCTCACGGTGCTGGACGCCCATGATGACCCCACCCTCGGTGCGCGCGGTCACGGTGAGCTCGTCGGGGACGGTGCCGTCGACGATGGCGAGCGAGTGGTACCGCGTCGCCGTGAAGGGGTGGGGGACGCCGGCGAAGAGCGGGCTGTCGTCGTGGTCGACCTCGGAGGTCTTGCCGTGCATGAGCTCCTCGGCGTGTGTGACCGTGGCACCGAGGGCCTCAGCGATGGCCTGGTGCCCCAGGCAGACTCCCAGCAGCGGGGTCTCGGCTGCGATGGCCGCGTGCACCGTGGGGATCGAGACGCCCGCAGCCGCCGGCGTTCCCGGGCCCGGTGACAGGAGCACGCCGTCGTACTCGGCGATGCGGTCGGCGATCTCCGACTCGGGGAAGGCATCGTTGCGCACGACGTCGGTCTCGGCGCCGAGCTGCTGCACGTACCCGTTGAGCGTGTAGACGAAGCTGTCGTAGTTGTCGACGACGAGGATCCTGGTCATGGCGGTTCACCGTATTCGTGGGGGATGTGTGCGGCGGTCCGCGGGCCGATCCACACACGTGGTCACGGTAGGATACCGGCCATGGCCAAGGACAAGGACCGCACCAAGCCCGCCCGGACGACCCGAGCTGACGCGGTCGACACCGCGGGGGACGCCCCGAACCCGGTGTGGTTCAAGCCGGTCATGTTCGGCTTCATGCTCATCGGTCTGGTGTGGGTGATCGTCTTCTACATCTCGAACGCCACGCTGCCGGTTCCGAGCCTCGGCTCGTGGAACATCGTGATCGGCTTCGGCATCATGTTCGTCGGCTTCCTCATGACCACCCGGTGGCGCTGACCCCGAGCCTCCCGTTCTCTCGACGCCCGTCGCACCGTAAGGTGCGGCGGGCGTCGTCGTTCTCCACAACGTCGAGCACCAGTGGAACGCAGATCCTCGACGATCGGGCCGTTCTCCACACTTTTCCACACTCTCCACACGGTCATCCACACCCGCACCCCGGAGTTATCCACAGGTGAGTCCACAGTGGGGATAATCACACTGGTGTAACTCGATGCGTTCTCCACACCTGTGGATAACTCCCGGCGGCGCTGTGGAGAGCCGTGGATGAGCAGGAGCGGGTGCCCCGGGAACGACGAACGCCCCGCCGCAGTGCGACGGGGCGTTCGAGGGTGGTGCTGCGGCCGTGTCAGCCGACCGTGACGGCGTACCCGACTGCAGTGAGGGCGAGGCCGAGCACCGCCGCAGCGACGATCAACGCGATCTGCAACGGACGCTTCCGGATGTTCCGCGTCTGCGCGAAGACGAAGCCCATCACGAAGCCACCGATGATCCCGCCGACGTGCGCCTGCCACGAGATGTTGGTCCCGGGCAGGAACCCGATCACCAGGTTCAGCCCGATGATCACGAGGAGTTGCACGGCGTTGTTCCCCAGGCTGCGCTGCAGCACGAAGAACGCGGCGAAGAGACCGAAGATGGCACCGGACGCTCCGACGACCCAGGTGCCCGGAGCGAGGAAGGTCACGAGCATCGACCCGAAGATCCCGGTGATGAAGTACAGCGCCAGGAACCGCCAGGCACCGAGCATGTTCTCGAGCATCCGACCGAAGATCCACAGCGCCCACATGTTGAACAGGATGTGGAAGATGCCCGAGTGCACGAACAGGACCGTCACCACGCGCCAGGGCTGGGTCGGGAACAACAGCGAGTTGTAGGCGAACAGGCTCGAGAAGAACCCACCGCTCACCTGGTCGAGCAGCCAGATGGCGACCGAGGTCGCGATGATGACGACCGTGACCTTCTGGTCGAGCATGGCGAAGCGCCGCCGAGCGACCGTGAACCCACTGGGGGCTCCGGACGCTCGGCGGTTCGCTGCGAACTGTGCACGCTGTTCACGCACGCACTCCGGGCAGTGCACCCCGACCGCTGCCGGCGTCTGGCACTCCGGGCAGATCGTCCGCCCGCAGCGCTGGCAGAGGACGAAGCTCTGCCGGTCCGGATGCCGGTAGCAGGTGTTGTTCGGGTTGTACGCCTGGTCGGTCACGTGAAGGTCAGACGCCTTCGACGTCGATGCTCTGGATGACGACGTCCTCGACGGGCTTGTCACGACCGTCGGTCGGAACACCCTCGATCGCGTCGACGACCGCGCGGGACTCGTCGTCGGCGACCTCACCGAAGATGGTGTGCTTGCCCTGCAGCCACGGCGTTGCCACCGTGGTGATGAAGAACTGCGAGCCGTTGGTGCCGCGGCCGCCCTGGATGCCGGCGTTCGCCATGGCGAAGATGTAGGGGTTCTGGAACGTGAGCTCCGGGGAGATCTCGTCGTCGAAGCGGTAACCGGGGCCACCGATGCCCTGGCCGAGCGGGTCGCCGCCCTGGATCATGAAGTCCTTGATGATGCGGTGGAAGATCACGCCGTCGTAGAGCTTGTCGGTCGAGACCTTGCCCGTGCCGGGGTGGGTCCACTCCTGCTGGCCCGTGGCGAGGTCGACGAAGTTCTTGACGGTCTTCGGTGCGTGGTTGCCGAACAGGTTGACGCGGATGTCGCCCTTGTTGGTGTGGATCGTTGCGACAGCGGTGTGCAGAGACATGTTCCGATTCTCGCATGTACTCCTGACCGCGGACGGATTGCACAGCTGCGGTTCCGTGACCTGTCAGGCAGTGTGGTGGCAGGATGGGGGCACGCCGATCCGATGGAGGTACCAGATGACGACGATCGAGATCCCGCGAAAGCGTCGGAAGCAGATCAAGAAGCTCAAGGGCCAGACCGCCTCGCTCCTCGGCGAGCAGCGCAAGGTCCTCGAGCACGCGAACGCGATCCTGGCCGAGGCCCGGTCGAACGCCGCGGACGCAGCTCGCAAGGACATCGCACCCCGCGTGCAGAACGCGATCGACAACGGGATCCGTCCCGCGTTCGCCACCGGCGTGCACGCTGCCACCTCGGCAGCGCAGAGCGCTTCGCACAAGTTCCAGTCCGAGGTGGTCCCCGGACTCGTCTCGACCGCTGGTTCGGTGCTGAGCGTGACCGATCTCGCGAAGGACCCCCGGGTCAAGAAGATCGTGAAGAACGCGCAGAAGAAGAGCAAGGGCGCGAAGAAGGCCGCGGCGAAGTACGTCCCGTCGCAGCAGAAGAAGGGTCTCGGCTTCGGCGGAGTCGCACTCATCATCGTCGGCGTCGTCGCCGTCGCCGGTGCTGCGTACGCCGCGTACCAGACGCTCCGCGCCGACGACGACCTCTGGGTCGCCGACGACGCCGACACGGCGGAGAAGCCCGCCGCCTGACCTCCCGGTTCGTACGAAGGGCCCCGGCTGTCGCCGGGGCCCTTCGTCGTTCCCGGGCCTGGCATTCGTGCACCCGCGCACGCATTCCCTGAAGGCGCCCACCCACCGACCTGGAGGCCCGCACCGGCCTGGCCCCGCGCCTCCCGTCCGTCACTGATCGCGCAACCTGCCGCGGTGGCCACCGAGAGGTCGCAACCCGTCGCCGACGCGCTTGCCGGCCGACAGTGCACGCAACCTCGCCAGCGCGCATGCGGGATGTCGTGACCACTCGAAGAAGACGACATCGCATGGCGGATCCAGCCATCGCGGAGCGACGCGCACGAGCACAGAACGAAGCCCCTGGGGAGACGACGAAGTCGTCAACCAGGGGCTGACGTGAGTGGAGCCTGGGAGAATCGAACTCCCGACATCCTGCTTGCAAAGCAGGCGCTCTACCAACTGAGCTAAGGCCCCGAGTGCCACCGAGGTGATCGGCGACGGGATGGAGTTGTCGTGGTGTTCCGGAGAACTGGTGGGGCTACAAGGACTTGAACCTTGGACCTCTTCGTTATCAGCGAAGCGCTCTAACCGCCTGAGCTATAGCCCCTCAGACCGGATGAAAGCCTACCGTACGATCCCGCCGGAACGAAATCGAGCAGTGGGCCCAACCGGCCCGGGTGTGTCAGTTGT
Organism: Curtobacterium sp. MCPF17_018; assembly: GCF_003234135.1. Taxonomy (NCBI): domain Bacteria; kingdom Bacillati; phylum Actinomycetota; class Actinomycetes; order Micrococcales; family Microbacteriaceae; genus Curtobacterium; species Curtobacterium sp. MCPF17_018. The sequence continues at coordinate 209,801 of NZ_QKSJ01000006.1, forward strand.
TCGTGAAGCCCACGAGCAGACCGCCCGTGATCCGCACACTGAGGTTGTAGAGCACGCTCACGATGGCGCCGAGGACGGTGCCGACGACCACGTTGAGGATGCCCACGACGATGGAGAACCCGAGGACCTGGCCCAGCGAGAACTGGTCCATGATCGAGTAACTGTTCTGGCCGGTGACGTCCTTCAACAGGGCGTCGACCTGGGTGAACACACCCGTCTGGTTCAGGATGACCCACACCAGTGCCGTGGCGACCACGATCACGATGCTGCCGGCCAGGGCGATGAGGAAGCTCAGCTTCACCATCGACCAGAAGTCGACGTAGACCAGTCGCAACCGCACCTGGCGGGTGCCGACGGGACGCTTCGCCTTCTTCTGGAGCTTCTCGGCGACACTACTCATTGGTTGACTGGTCCTCTCCGGCCTCGTCTGCGACGGGCTCGGTGTCGATGGGATCAGTGGAATCCGGGGCCGCTTCGGCAGGGCTGACCGTCTCCACCGGGCCCGCGGGCTCGATCTCGGCGTCGTCCTGGTCGTCCAGGTTCCGCTCGGTGTTCCGGGCCACCGCGATGATCCGGTCGTTCTCCGCGAACCTCGCGAAGACGACGCCCATCGTGTCACGGCCCTTGGCAGGGACCTCGGCCACGGCAGACCTTACCACCTTGCCCGATTGCAGCACGACGAGCACCTCGTCGTCCTCGCCGACGATGAGAGCGCCCACGAGATCGCCCCGGTCGACCGCCAACTTCGCGACCTTGATGCCCAGACCACCACGGCCCTGCACGCGGTACTGGTCGACCGCGGTGCGTTTGGCGTAGCCGCCCTCGGTCATCACCCAGACGAAGCCGTCGTCCGAGACGACCCGGGCTGCGAGCAGCGAGTCGCCGTCACGGAAGGACATGCCCTTCACACCCGAGGTCGAGCGACCCATCGGACGCAGGGTGTCGTTCGTCGCCGTGAACCGGAGCGACATGCCCTGGCGGGACACCAGGAGCAGATCGTCGTGCTCGTCGACGAGCAGCGCCTGGCGGAGCTTGTCGCCGTCGCGCAGGTTGATCGCGATGATGCCGCCGGTGCGGTTCGTGTCGTACTCGGTGAGCGCGGTCTTCTTCACCAGGCCGTGCTCGGTCGCGAGCACGAGGTACTGCGCGACCTCGTAGTCGCGGATGTCGAGTACCTGCTGGATCTGCTCGTCGGGCTGCATCGCGAGGAGGTTCGCGACGTGCTGGCCCTTCGCGTCACGGCCGGCTTCCTGCAGCTCGTACGCCTTGGCGCGGTAGACCCGGCCCTGGTCGGTGAGGAACAGGAGCCAGTGGTGCGTCGTCGTGACGAAGAAGTGCTCGACGATGTCGTCGGCTCGGAGCTGGGCCCCACGGACACCTCGGCCGCCGCGGTGCTGCGAGCGGTACTGGTCGCTGCGCGTGCGCTTGACGTAGCCACCGCGGGTGATGGTGACGACCATCTCCTCTTCGGGGATCAGGTCTTCCATCGACATGTCGCCGTCGTAGCCGAACATGATCTCGGTACGCCGGTCGTCGCCGAAGCGGTCGACGATCTCGCTCAGCTCGTCGCGGATGATCGAGCGCTGACGGCTCTCCGACCCGAGGATGTCCTGGAAGTCGGCGATCTTGCGCTCGAGCTCTTCGGCCTCATCGTGGATCTTCTGACGCTCGAGGGCGGCGAGACGACGGAGCTGCAGTTCGAGGATCGCGCGCGCCTGGATCTCGTCGACGGACAGCAGGTCCATCAGGCCGGTGCGGGCCTCTTCGACGTCGGGCGAGCGACGGATGAGCGCGATGACCTCGTCGAGGGCGTCGAGCGCAGCCAGGTAGCCGCGCAGGATGTGGGCGCGCTTCTCGGCCTCGCGCAGACGGAACTGCGTGCGGCGGACGATGACGTCGACCTGGTGCGCGACCCACGCCGAGATGAAGCCGTCGAGCGGCAGGGTGCGGGGCACCCCGTCGACGATCGCGAGCATGTTCGCGCCGAAGTTCTCCTGCAGCTGGGTGTGCTTGTACAGGTTGTTCAGCACGACCTTGGCGACGGCGTCGCGCTTCAGCACGATGACCAGGCGCTGCCCGGTGCGACCGGAGGTCTCGTCACGGATGTCGGCGACACCGGCGAGCTTGCCGTCCTTGACGAGCTCGGCGATCTTGATCGCCAGGTTGTCCGGGTTGACCTGGTACGGCAGCTCGGTGACGACGAGGCAGGTGCGACCCTGGATCTCCTCCACCGAGACCACGGCACGCATCGTGATCGAGCCACGGCCGGTGCGGTAGGCGTCCTGGATGCCCTTGGTGCCGAGCACCTGCGCACCGGTCGGGAAGTCCGGGCCCTTGATGCGCTGCATGAGCGCGGCGAGCAGCTCTTCGCGGGTGGCGTCGGGGTTGTCGAGCGCCCACTTGGCACCCTCGGCGACCTCGCGCAGGTTGTGCGGCGGGATGTTCGTGGCCATGCCGACCGCGATGCCGACCGAGCCGTTGACGAGCAGGTTCGGGAAGCGGGCCGGCAGGATCGCCGGCTCCTGGGTGCGGCCGTCGTAGTTGTCCTGGAAGTCGACGGTGTCCTCGTCGATGTCGCGGACCATCTCGAGCGCGAGCGGCGCCATCTTCGTCTCGGTGTACCGCGGGGCGGCGGCGCCGTCGTTGCCCGGCGAACCGAAGTTGCCCTGGCCCAGCGCGAGCGGGTACCGGAGCGACCACGGCTGCACCAGGCGGACGAGGGCGTCGTAGATCGCCGAGTCACCGTGCGGGTGGAACTGGCCCATGACGTCACCGACGACGCGGGAGCACTTCGAGAACGCACGGTCCGGGCGGTAGCCGCCGTCGAACATCGCGTAGATCACACGGCGGTGCACCGGCTTGAGGCCGTCGCGGACCTCCGGCAGGGCACGACCGACGATGACCGACATCGCGTAGTCGAGGTACGAGCGCTGCATCTCGAGCTGCAGGTCGACCTGCGAGATGCGGTCACCGGAGACGACGATGTCCCCGCTGTCGCCGTGGACGATCTCGGGCTGCTCGTCGGCGCCGTTCTCGTTGTCGTCAGCCATGTGGCTTCGTTCCCTTTCTGGACAGCCTGGAGGCTGTGGTTCCGTTGGTCGCGCCGGGCGCGACCACAGGTGGTCAGGACTGGTCGACGCGGCTCACGCCGCGCCTCCTGGCCGTTAGATGTCGAGGAAGCGGACGTCCTTGGCGTTCTGCTGGATGAACTGGCGACGTGCGTCGACGTCTTCACCCATCAGCGTCGAGAAGACGCTGTCCACAGCAGCCGCGTCCTCCAGCGTGACCTGCAGGAGCGTGCGGGTGTCCGGGTTCATCGTGGTGTCCCAGAGCTCCTTGTAGTCCATCTCGCCGAGGCCCTTGTAGCGCTGGATCCCGTTGTCCTTCGGGATGCGCTTGCCGGCTGCGAGGCCGGCCTGCATCAGTGCGTCGCGCTCCCGGTCGCTGAAGACGTACTCGTGCGCCGAGTTCGACCACTTCAGGCGGTAGAGCGGCGGCTGCGCGAGGTACACGTAGCCGTGCTCGATGAGCGGACGCATGTAGCGGAACAGCAGCGTGAGCAGCAGCGTGGTGATGTGCTGACCGTCGACGTCGGCATCGGCCATCAGCACGATCTTGTGGTACCGGGCCTTGTCCGGGTCGAAGTCCTCACCGATGCCGGCACCGAACGCCGTGATCATCGACTGGATCTCCTGGTTCGCGAGGGCGCGGTCGAGCCGGGCCTTCTCGACGTTCAGGATCTTGCCGCGCAGGGGCAGGATCGCCTGCGTCATCGGGTTGCGGCCCTGCACGGCGGAACCGCCGGCGGAGTCACCCTCGACCATGAAGATCTCCGACACCGTCGGGTCCTTCGACTGGCAGTCCTTGAGCTTGCCGGGCATGCCGCCCGACTCGAGCAGCCCCTTGCGGCGAGTGGTCTCGCGCGCCTTGCGGGCGGCCAGACGTGCCTGCGACGCCTGGATCGCCTTGCGGACGACGTCGCGCGCCTGCGTCGGGTTGCTCTCGAACCAGTGGGTCAGCTCGGTGCCGACGACACGCTGCACGAACGACTTCGCCTCGGTGTTGCCGAGCTTGGTCTTCGTCTGCCCCTCGAACTGCGGCTCGCCGAGCTTGACGGAGATGACGGCGGTCAGCCCTTCGCGGATGTCGTCACCTGTGAGGTTGTCGTCCTTCTCCTTGATGATCTTCGCCTCGCGCGCGTAGCGGTTGACGAGGGTCGTGAGCGCGGCGCGGAAGCCCTCTTCGTGGGTTCCGCCCTCGTGCGTGTTGATCGTGTTCGCGAAGGTGTGGACGCTCTCCTGGTAGGAGGTGTTCCACTGCATCGCGACCTCGAGCGCGATCTTGCGCTCCGGATCCTCGGCCTCGAAGCCGATGACGTCGGGGTGGACCAGGTCGGCCTTCTTCTGCGCGTTGATGTACTCGACGTAGTCGGCGAGACCACGCTCGTACATGAACGTGTCGTTGCGCGCCTCTTCCCCTTCTTCCGGGGTGCGCTCGTCGCGCAGGTTGATCCGCAGGCCCTTGTTCAGGAAGGCCATCTGCTGGAACCGCGTCCGCAGGGTCTCGTAGTCGAAGACGACGGACTCGAAGATCTCGGCGTTCGGCCAGAACGTGATCGTCGTGCCGGTCTCGTCCGTCTCTTCGTCCTTGGAGACGGGCGCGACGGGGACACCGTCGGTGTAGCTCTGGCGCCAGACGTGGCCCTGCCTACGGACCTCGACGTCGAGCTCGGAGCTCAGCGCGTTCACCACGGACGAACCGACGCCGTGCAGACCACCGGAGACGGCGTAGCCGCCACCGCCGAACTTGCCACCGGCGTGCAGGACGGTGAGGACCACCTGCAGGGTCGAGACCCCTTCGGCCGCGTGGACGTCGACCGGGATGCCACGGCCGTTGTCGACGACGCGGACGCCACCGTCTTCACGGATGCTCACGTCGATGGTGTCGCAGTACCCGGCGAGGGCTTCGTCGACGGAGTTGTCGACGATCTCCTGGACCAGGTGGTGCAGACCGCGCGGGCCGGTCGAACCGATGTACATACCGGGGCGCTTGCGGACGGCCTCGAGCCCCTCGAGCACCTGAATCTGGTCTGCGCCGTAGGACGGTTCGCTCTGCGGGGTCTCCGCGCCGAGCGGGTTCTGCCGGTCGTCTTCAGATTCTGCTGCCATGTCGAGCGTGCTCCTGCCTGCGCGCGGAACGCCCGCGCACTGCACCTCCCAGTCTACCGCAGAGCCCCCTCTTTCGAGGGCTCATCTGCCCCTCAGACGGGCTTTTCTGGCACTCCAGGATGATTTCGTCGCCTCAACCGTAGGTGTCGCGAGGACCGCGCCCCTGGACCGTCCTGGGGCCGCGTTTCCACGTGGGGGCGTCCGGGCCGGAAACCCTGATCGACTCGACCCCGGCTTCGGGGTGCCGTTCCGCGATGGTCGTCGTGACCGTCGCACGCATGAGTCTGAGCTGGGTCGCCCAGGCCGTCGAGTCGCACCGGATGACCAGTGCACCGTCCTCGATGGTGACCGGCCGGGAGTGCTTCGCCAGCTCCTCGCCGACGACGCTCGGCCAGTCCACGAACAGCTCGGAGCGGGCGAGGGGTTCCGTCCAGCCGAGCTCCTGGGCGAGCGAACCGACGATGTCGGCGAGGCCCTTCGGCTCGCGGCCACGTCCGTACGGCACGGTGTCGGCGTCGAACTCGCGGGCACGTCGGCGGCGGGCATCTGTGCCGCGCTTGGACGGGTCGCCGAACACCGCGCGCAGGTGGCGGTACACCTGCGAGGGTTCGGTGGGCTTGCGGGGCTTCGGCATCAGGCGTCGGCTTCGGTCGGGTCCGTGTTGCTGTCCGCGACGGCCGGGTGCGT